>JAQVWW010000127.1 GCA_028709505.1 Eubacteriales bacterium | reverse complement strand
CCACGTGGCGATACCGCCGCCCATCAGCAGATCCTGGGCAACCCCTCCCCATAGAGCGGCCCCAGCGTTCGAACGCCGCCCAGGTAGGTTTTCAGCGCCACGCCGGCATCAGCGCGCAGATGGCCGACGATGGCGGCGTGCTCGCCGCCCGGCGTACGCCGCAGCACCGACAAAGCCGATTGCGCCTGCTGCGCGTCGACGACGGCCAGCAGCTTGCCCTCGTTGCCCATATACAGCACGTCCAGCCCCAGAATATCGCAAAGCGCCCGCGTGGACGCCGCCACCGGCAGCGCCGCCTCGTTCAGCTGCGCGCCCAGCCCGGCGGCATGGCTTATTTCCCGCACCACAGTAGCCAGGCCGCCACGGGTAACGTCACGCATGGCCTTGATGTCGATACCGGCGGCAAAGAGCGCCTCGGTCAGCGCGCCCAGCGGCGCCGCGTCGGATTGGATATCGTTTTCGATGCGCATGCGGGCGCTCAAAATGCAAGCGTGGTGATCGCCTAAATTACCCGAAAGCAACAATGCGTCGCCGGCCCGGCAGCGCGTCGGCGAAACCTGCCGGCCCTGCGGGATGGCGCCGATACCGGCGGTATTGATGTACATGCCCCCGCTGCCTTGAACGACCTTCGTGTCACCGGCCACGATGGCCACGCCGGCCCTTTGCGCCATAGCGGCCATGGACGCCACAATCCGTTCCAGCATGTCCAGCCGCAACCCCTCCTCCAGGATAAACCCCGCCGTCAAATACTGGGGCTGCGCTCCCATCATCAGCAGATCGTTGACCGTTCCGCACACCGACAGCATGCCGATATCGCCGCCGCGAAAAAACAGCGGCGTGACAACAAACGAGTCGGTGGTCATCGCCACCTGGCCGCTGAGGGGGAACACGGCGGCGTCCTCCATGCGGTTTAGCCGCTCGTCGTTAAAATAGCGGAAGAATATTTGCCGGATGAGCTGTTCGGTCTCGTATCCGCCGCTGCCGTGGGCCATGCTAATCGTCATATGCTGCTCCTTCGCGGTACCAAATGCCGCAGGCGCCTTCGGCGCTCACCATACAGGGGCCGACGGCGTTTTGTGGCGTACACACGCCGCCAAACAACGGGCACTGAACCGGCGAGAGCCGGCCGGTCAGCACATCGCCGCACCGGCAGTCGCCTCTCTCCTGCCCGCCGTGCAGCCCCCTGCTGCCGGCGTCGTATTGCTTATAGCGGTCTTTCAGATAAAAGCCCGATGCGGGTATTTGTGTCAGCCCCCGCCAGTAGGCTTCGCCGGGCTCGAAATATGCTTCGATGACGGCCAGCGCTTTGGCGTTGCCCGCCGGGCGCACCACTTCCGCGTACAGGTTCCCGGCAAAGGCCGTGTGCGCCTTTTGCACGATTGTACACAGCGCCGCCAGCATATTCTCGGGCGTAAAGCCGGCCACGACAAACGGCCGGCCAAAGCGCCGCGCCAACGGTGTAAAGCAATCGCTGCCAATGATGGCGGCTACGTGCCCCGGCGCGATAAAGCCGTCCACGCTGCCGTCGGCACACAGCGCCTCTAGCGCAGGAAGGAGTCTCTTGAGCGCCGTCAGCAGGCGAAAATTGCCGATTCCCTCTTCCTGGGCGCTGCGCAGCGCCAGCGCGTAGGTGGGCGCCGTGGTCTCAAAGCCCACCGCCGCCATTACAACCGTACGCTGCGGGTTGTGCCGGGCGATGGCCAGTGCGTCCATCGGCGAGGCCACCATCTCGACGGCGCACCCCTGCGCCCGGGCATCCAGAAGGCTGCCCCCGCTGCCCCGCACCTTGAGCAAGTCGCCAAAAGACGCAACGATGCAGCCTTCCTGCGCCAGCGCGCACAGCTTATCGATGTATGCCGGCGCAGCCAGGCAGACCGGACAGCCCGGCCCGGAAATCAGCCGGATACGCTGGGGAAGCAGCGAACGCAGGCCGCTGCGGGCGGCCACCGCCGTATGGGTGCCGCAGACCTCCATAATATCCAGCGGCGGGCCGTCGTAGGCGCGCAGCAGTTTGAGCATCCCCTCAACGGTCGTCATCGGCCAGCCTTTCCAGCTCGGCCAGCAGATCGGCCAGCTCCCTGGCCTGCTGGGGCTTCATCACCTCAATGGCGCAGCCAGCGTGCACCAGCACGTAGTCGCCGGCCCGCACATCCACCAGCCGCGCGTCCACTTCCATGATGTTACCGGAAAAATCCACCTTTGCCCGGCCCTCTTTTATGGAAATTACCCTGGCAGGCGTTGCGATGCACATGATGCTCCCTCCTTTAGCTGATATTGCCCGCCCAGATAGGCCTGGCCCAGGCAAATGCCGCCGTCGTTGGGCGGCACGCCGTGGTTGATGTAGACGCGAAAACCCGCGTCGTTCAGTTTACGCAGCAGATCGTCCAGCAGCAGACCATTTTGAAACACGCCGCCGCTGAGCGCCACGTCGTTTACGCCGTGCTGCCGGCGCAGCAGCCGGCACATCGCAAGCGTCATATCGGCCAGTGCCCGATGGAAGCCCAACGCCAGCGCGTCGGCTTCGGCCGGGCCGGCATGAGCAATCGCCGCGATAACGTCAGCGGCGTCGGCCAGCAGCATATCCCCGCACCGGGCAATGGAAAACTTCAGCGGGTAAGGCTGTACGCCGCGGCGCTGCGCCCGGGCGGCGCGGCTCTCCAGCTCCATGGCGCACTGGCCCTCATACTGGTTGTAGGCGCAGGTGCCGGTCAGGCAGCTTACGGCATCGAACAGCCTGCCCATGCTGGCGCTGTCGTACGCGCCCACCGCATGCTGCAGCGCCGCCTTGAGCACCGGCCAGCGCGTATCGTCGATGCGCGCCTCCAGCCCGGCGGCATACAGGTGAAACAGCGCGCTTTTTGTCGCGTCACGCATGCTTTCATCGCCGCCCACGCAGCGTACGTACGCAAGATGCCCCACCCGCTGCATGTCGGTATCGCGGCACAGCAAAAACTCCGAACCCCATACCGCGCCGTCGGTGCCGTAGCCGGTGCCGTCAAAGGCCACGCCGATGACCGGCCCGGTCAGCCCGTGCTCGGCCATCACCGACGCGATATGCGCGTGGTGATGCTGTACCGGCAGCACCGGCAGCCCCAGCCCCCTGGCAAAGTCCGCCGACGGATACGCCGGATGCATGTCGCAGACGGCCAATGTGCTCTCCAGCCGAAAGATGCGCTTCATCCGCGCGTAGCCGGCGGCATATTGGGCCATGCAGGCCTCGTTATCCAAATCGCCCAGATGTTCGCTGACATAAGCGAACGGCCCGGACGTAACGCAAAACGCCGCCTTTTGGTGGCCGCCGGCGGCAAACACGCTGCCGGCGCCGTCCACGCGGCTTATCACAACGGGTAACGGCGCGTAACCGCGCGCCCGGCGTATGACCTGCGTGCCCTGTGCGGTAATGCGAGCCACCGAATCGTCCAGGCCGACGGATATCCGCCTCTTATGATACAATACGCCATCCGGGCCGGGCATCGCCAGCATCGGCGCGTCGTCACGCAGGATGGGCTGATGCGAAAGGTTAGCGCTGGTCATCACCAGCGCGCCGCATGCCTGCAGCAGCAGCGCCTGCAGCGGCGTGTAGGCGACAAACGCACCCACCTGATGGCTGCCGGCGCACACCGCCGGCGCAAAGCCGGGCTCATCCGCCGCCAGCAGCACGATGGGCCGCGCTGCCGACGTCAGCAGCGCCTCTTCTTCGGCGGATACGGCGCAGACCCGTCGCACCGCCGCAGCGTCGGCAAACATCACGGCCAGCGGCTTGCCTTCGCGCTGCTTGATGCCGCGCAGGCGCAGCACCGCCGCCTGGTCGTAGGGGCTGCAGGCCAAATGATAGCCGCCGATGCCTTTGACGGCGACGATGCCGCCGCCCTTTAGCGCGCATACCGCCTGCGTCAGCGCCTCTTCGTGGCTGGCATGCTCTTCGCCGCGCGCAAACAGCAAAGACAGCCCGCAATCGTCGCAGGATATCGTCTGGGCGTGGTACCGTCGGTCGTCGCTGGACAAATACTCGGCCCAGCAGCGCGGACACAGGGCGATATCGCGCATCGTCGTGGCGTCCCGGTCGTAGGGCGCGTCTTCGATGATGCTATAGCGCGGACCGCAGGACATACAGCTTATCATCGGATAGCGGTACCGTTCGTTTTGCGGGTCGAACAGCTCGCGCAGGCAGTGGTCGCATATTGGCAAATCCGGCGATAAAAACACCTCTGCCGCCGTATCGTCGCTGGGCACAATGGCAAACCCCGCAAAGGCCTGCGCCGGTACGGGGGTGCTGTCGTGGTGCACAATCAGAGCGTTGGGCGGCGGGCTATCCAGCAGCAGCCGGGTAAAGGCGTCCAGCGCCGCCGGCAAACCGGTGGCCAGAATCTCCACCTTGCCGCCGCTGTTTTTGACGTAGCCGCCGATGCCGCAGCGCCGGGCCAGCCGGGCGGCATAGGGGCGAAAGCCCACGCCCTGTACGATACCGTACAGGTTTAGCCTTACGCTTTGCGGCTGTGAATGGTTTCGTTCATCCATTGTACAATCTGCCCAACGCCGTCGCCGGTGCGCATCGACACGGCAAACACCGGCGCCCGGGGGTTGAGCGCCCGTACGCCTTTGAGGAAAAAGTCGTTGTCAAAGTCCACATAGGGCAACAGGTCGGCCTTGTTCAGCACGATAACATCGGCCTTTTCAAAGGCCAGCGGATATTTATAGGGCTTGTCGCTGCCGTCGGCGGCCGTCACCACCAGCATTTTTACGTGCTCGCCGATGCTAAACTCCGCCGGGCAGACCAGGTTGCCGATGTTCTCGATGAAGAGGACGCCGGCGTCCAGATTTTCCAGCCCGCGCACGGCCGCGTCCACCACCGGCGCGTCCAGATGGCATGCGCCGTGCGTGTTGATCTGTACCGCGTCGATGCCGGCGGCTTTGAGCGCCGCCGTGTCGATATCCGACTCGATATCGCCTTCGACAACCAGGCATTTGCAAGCAAGACCCTCTATGACGCCGCGTATCACCGAGGTTTTGCCCACGCCGGGAGCGCCCATGACGTTTACCATCACGATGCCCCGTCGGCTTAACATACCGTTAAGCTGGGCGGCGATTCTGTCGTTCTCGTCGTATATGGATTGTTGCACTTGAATCTTT
>JAQVWW010000126.1 GCA_028709505.1 Eubacteriales bacterium | reverse complement strand
GCTGTTTTTAGCCGGCGGCATGGCCACGCTGGCGGCGCTGGCCGTTACGCGGGGTTGGCGCGACGCCGAAAAGTTGGTGGACTACGGCCTTTCTCTGGCGCTATGCACGGCATTCGTGTTATATCTGGGCCGCGTGATGCGTCAGATCCGCCGCAATGTAAGCCGTTGACGCAAAGGGGTGGCCGCCCTTTGTCTGCACCGGCTGCAGCGCGGCTGACGCCGGTGCTTCTCTTTGAAAAGGCTCCTTTTAACGGGCAACACCCTGTTTTCGGCTCACAAGGTTGCGCGCCGGGCGTTCGCTTTGTCGCGCCATTGCGGCGGGCTGCCAGCCGCTGTTGGGCAAACGGCCACGCTGATATCGGCGCGGCGCGGTGCAGGCGAGCCGCCAGCAGGAAAGCCCTTGCGGCGCAGCGGCCCAAGGGCCTATAATAAAACCATGCGCGGCACGACGCAAGGCGGCGCAGCGGAGGGAGGACGACATGAATTCGGCTCAAAGGATACGGCGCACGATGCAAGGGCTTGGTACGGATACGCTGCCGGTGGCGCCCTATATGGGCAACCATGGGGCGGCTGTGGCCGGCGTTCGGCTTATTGACTATTACACGCAGCCCACGACGATGGCCGACGCGCAATATGCCGCGTGGGAGGTCTACGGCCAGGATATGGTATGTATCCAGTCCGATAACTATTACATTGCCGAGGGCTTTGGCATGCAGGCCGATTATCACGAGAACAGCACGCCCACCTGCCGGCGGGTGGCCCTAGCAGACTTGAGCGACGTCGCCAAGCTGAAGGTGCCGGATCCTTATACGCAGGGCAGAATGCACGTCTATCTGGAGGCTACCGAGCGCATTGCGGGCAAGCTCAAAGATAGCGTGATCATACGCTCGCCGGGCACCGGCCCGTTCTCGCTTGCCGGGCACCTGCTGGGCGTGGAGAAGCTCGTGATGCACATCGCCGAGCACGAGTATGGGCTGGCGGATGTGGATATCCAGGCGCTGCACGCGCTGATGGAGATGACGACCGAGGCGCTGCTTCAGTTCAGCATCGCGCAGCTTAAGGCCGGCGCAGATATCGTACAATGCGGCGATTCGCTGGCTTCGCTGGACGTGATCTCGCCGCAGATTTATGAAAAATACGTATACCCCTACGAAAAAAAGTTTTTTGATGCCATCAACCCCATCGCCCATTCTTACGGGGCGTTCTCCCTTTTGCATATCTGCGGCGACAACAACAGGGTCATGCAGCTGCACGCCGAAACCGGCGCCGATATGCTGGAGGTTGACTACAAGGCGGATTTAAAGGCCTATAAGGAGAAGATAGGGCAGCGCATCGTACTGGTGGGCAACGTCGACCCCAGTGGCGTGCTGCTGCAGGGCAGCGTCGAAGACGTCCGAAGGGCGTGCCTGGCATGCATCGACGCCGCCGCCGAAAAGGGCGGGTTTATTCTCGGGTCGGGCTGCGAAGTACCTATGCAGGCCCCGGTGCAGAACATGAAGGAGATGGTGCGCGTCGCCCGGGCGCACCAAAACGGCGGGTGAAAAGCGCCGGCGCAGGGCGCATGCGCGGCGGCCAAAGGGACCAACCGCGCAGGGCGGGGCAGGAGCCGATGACCGGTAGCGCGAACCGGCGCAGGAGGGATCAAGGAAGCAGGGGGCCACACGGCCCCCTCTTTTTTTAAAAGGTCCCGCTGTCTTCGCGCCTAAAACCACACAACTGCCTTTCCTGCGCCCAACTCCACCGCCTTCCCGCCCAAGTCAACGCCCTCCCAAAGGGGAGGATGGGTACCCAAAGCGTACAGGCCGGGCAGCGCGTTTTTTAGGCGCCGGTTCTTACCAAAGGGCGGCGGGAATAAAAAGGAGTAAGACTTTCAAAAACCGGGAAGTCTTTGGTTTGCCTATTTTCCCGGCTTTACACCTAAAGTGAAACGGAACGCTTGTTCTTCGGCTATGGGGTTGGAATCTAAAAACTCGCCAAAGGGCCCTCCAAACGGCATCGGCTTGCCGGCCGAAAAGGAAACCTCAGCCGTCCGCGACTGGGATGGAGCGTACGCTGACAGCTTTCCGCTATCGGTTCATCCAAACGTTATTTCCACAGAACCCGCTCCTTCCCCCGCAGTTTATTCCGGGACGGGTGAAAAACAACAAAAGGGTGCCCAATAGCCCTTTTGGCGGTTCTGTTTCCCTGCCAGCGTTCAAAGAAAATACTCATAAACAGCATAGGTAAACGTTTACCCATCCCAAAATGGCAGGAAAAAGCGCTGTAGGCAGCCCACGTACGGGAGCGGTCATACAGCGCTTTTTCACATAAGGAAGGGGAGATGAGGTTAGTCAGCCGAAGCACCCTTGGGTACGATGATGCTCATCTGTACCTGGGAATTATTTTCTACCATTTCAAAGCGCGCCGGCAGGCCGGCCTGCTTCAGCTCGGTGACGGCGCTCTTCATCGTGTTGGCGAACAGCCGCCAGTCCCGCCACGAATGAGAGATGAGCGGCAACAGTTTGGCCGGCGGGGCGGGCAGGTTGGCCAGCTCTTTTAAGCGTCGTTCCACCAGCTCTTCGGTCTGGCGTACCGAAAGCTGCATGCGGGCTGCGCATTCGGCCACTTTTTTCTGCTCCTGCTCGTCGTGCAGCTTAAGCAGCGCGCGGGCATGGCGCTCGCTCAGGTTCTGATCGATGATGATGGCGCGGATTTGTTCGCTTAGGCGCAGCAGCCGCAGCTTGTTGGCCACCGCCGATTGGCTAATGCCCAGCTGCTCGGCCAGCTGCTGCTGCGTAATGAAATGCAGCTGTATCAGCAGCTGATAGCCCTGGGCCTCTTCAAAAAAGTTCAAATCTTCGCGCTGCAAGTTCTCGGTCATCGTCATCATGGCCGCCTCATAATCGTCCACGTGCAGCACCCGCGCCCGGATATGCCGCATACCCAGCAGTTTGCAGGCCCGCCAGCGCCGCTCGCCGGCGATAAGCTCATAATAGCCGTTTTCGGCCTGGCGCACGGTGATGGGCTGGATAAGGCCGTGCTGGGCGATGGACTCGGCCAACTGCTGCAGCGCTTGGGTATCAAAGCGCCGCCGGGGCTGGTAAGGGCTGGGGCTGATGTGATCGACGGAAACGATCAAAACCCGCCCGTCGTTTGCTGAAGCATGCTGCTGAATCTGATACATAACGCGCTCCCATAATCGGTTTGTAAAGATTGGGCCGCCTTTCGCTTGGGGAGAGGATAAGCCAAGACGGCCCGGCGCAAGGAAAGAGGAGGTTTTCTTGCGCAACAGCGCAGAACGGAACCAAACCGTTCGCTTATTCTATTTCGATGCAGCAGGCAATAGTCCTTTAAAATATGCTATGAACCGGGAAATAACCGTTTTACAAAAAAACATGCAATGAGTTCTCTTTTTATCTTATGTTTACGCGTTATAGCGGCGTTTTTTGCGGAATACCAGTCTTTCTGGGATACTTTGCCGGAGTTTGCCGAATTTTTTTAATCGATATGACAAAGAGCGTCAAATCTTCCTGCAATTCGTAAGGCGTGGCCTGCGGCGTATCGCCGCCCAATATGCGGCAGGCTTCGCCGGCCTGGGCGGCTTCGGCTACGCCGGCGGGGCCTTTGTAGCACAGCGCCTTGCCGCCGGTCTTCAGCAGCGGCAGCGCATACTCCAGCAATACGTTCAGCGGCGCCACGGCCCGGGAAAGCGCCACGTCAAACCGGCCGCGGCCGGCGCCCCGCCCCAGGTCTTCGGCCCGGGCCACTGCCGTCGAAACATTGTTTAGCCCCAGCCGCGCGGTGGCGTCCTGTAAAAAGCCGATGCGCTTGGCCATCGAATCTATCAGCAAAAAGGTGCAGTCGGGCCGGGCGATGGCCAGCGGCATGCCGGGAAAGCCGGCGCCGGTGCCCACGTCAACCACCCGTGCGCCGGCGGGCAGCGCCGCATAGGCCGCCGGGTTTAGCGCGTCGGCAAAATGCCGCAGCGCCGCCTCGGTGGCGTCGGTGATGCCGGTTAAATTCATCACTTTATTTGTTTGTACCATGTGGTAATAAAAGGCCGCCATCTTGGATAGCGTGGCAGCGCTAAGCGGCTGGTTCCAGGCCAGCAGCTTGTCTTGCAGCGTTTGTATAAAGCGCAGTTCGTCGGGCGTCATGGCGTCGCTCAGCCTTTTTTGCCGGATAGGCCGACGGCCAGGTCATAAATGCGCTCCAGGTCATCGCGGTTGAAGTATTCGATGACAATTTTGCCCTTCTGCAGCGAGCCTTGTACGTGCACCCGCGTACCCAGCACTTGCATCAATCGCTCTTCCAGCTCGGCAAAGTCCTCGTAAACGCCCCACGCGCCGGTTTTTTTCGCCGCAGCCCGGGGCTGTTTGGCCTTACGCACCAGATCTTCGGTCTGGCGCACCGTCAACTTGCCCTCCTCGGCCCGCAGCGCAATCTGCATCAGCGCCGGAATATCGTCGTTTAGGCCGGCCAGCGCCCGGGCGTGTCCGGCGGTGAGCAAGCCGCGGCGCAGGCTATCCTGCACGGTGTCGGGCAGCTGTAGCAGCCTAAGCGCGTTGGCCACCGCCGGCCGGCTCATGCCCAGCCGTTGGGAGACCTGCTCCTGCGTCAGCGTAAAGGTCTCCAGCAGCGAACGAATGCCCAGCGCTTCATCCAGCGCGTTGAGATCGTCGCGCTGCAGGTTCTCCACCAGTGCAATTTCGGCTATCTGTTGGGGCGTATAGTCGCGCAGCAGCACGGGCGCCTGGGTTAAGCCCGCCAGACGCGCGGCTCGCCAGCGCCGTTCGCCGGCCACCAGCAGGTAGCGATCACCACGGGGCACCACCAGCAGCGGTTGCAAAATGCCGTGCTCGCGAATGGAATCGGCCAGCTCTTGCAGTTTGTAGCTGTCAAACTCCTTGCGGGGCTGATTTGGGTTGGGATCGATCAGGTTTAGCGAAATATGCTGCTGGGCGGGCGCAGTGGGCTCTTCGGTCACCGGCGCCAGCAGCGCGTCCAGCCCCCGGCCCAACCCATGTTTCTTTACTGCCATACTAGTCTCCTTTTTTGGTCTGGGCGATGAACTCATCGGCCAGCGCGTGGTAGGTTTCGGCGCCGCTGCAGGTGGGGTCGTACAGCATCACCGGCAGCCCGTGGCTGGGCGCCTCGCTTAAGCGTA
>JAQVWW010000125.1 GCA_028709505.1 Eubacteriales bacterium | reverse complement strand
GGCGCTGCGCATGGCACAGGCTTTTTTGCCGCTGATGCATACCGGCTTGCGCCGGCTGTGTTTTGTGTCGTCCGAGGCGGGCAGCGTGGCGGTGGGGCATCGCGGCGACGGATATTCTTACACAATGTCCAAGACGGCGCTGAACATGGGCGTACGGCTGCTGTTTAACCAGCTTCAGCCCCAGGGCTATACGTTTCGCCTGTATCATCCCGGCTGGATGCGCTCGTACATGAGCGGGCAAAAGAGCGTCGTGGGCACGCTGGAGCCCGAAGAGTCGGCGCAGAGCGCCGTTGCGCAGTTCTTGGAAGACCGCGATTGGGAAGACCGCCTGGTAATGCTGGACGAAAACGGCATGGCCTGGCCGTTTTAGGGGGTACAGCATGAAAACCGTGTTTTTATTGGGCGCCGACGACGCCGCCGGACGGCGCGTTGCCGTCGATCTCTGCCTGCGCGGCATGCGGGTGTTTGTCGGCGTATCTTGTGTCGCCACCTCGTCCCAGCCGGCGCAGACGCCGCAACTTGCGTTGCTGGAAGTCAATCCGCGCAGCGACGCGTCGCTGGCTCGGGCGGCTGCCCTCATCGCCGATGCGGCCGGCGGCATCGATATGCTGGTGCTAAACTGCGTTGGCGCGGCGCCCACCGGCACCATACTGGACGGGCTGGACTACGCCGCCATCGCCGACGCCTACGATGCGCAGACACTGTCGCCGCTGCGGGCGGTTCACCATTTTTTGCCGCTGCTGCGCGCCGGCGCCGGCAAGCGCATTTGTTACGTTACCACCTGCGAAGGCTGCAACAATCTGTGCGACGATACGCGCGACTACGGCGCGCATTTGTCCCGCGCGGCGTTGAACATGCAGGCCCGCATCCTGTTTAACCGGCTGCGGCCCGAGGGCTTTACCTTCCGGCTGTATTGCCGCGATAGCGACGCACCCGACCATCTGCAGGGCGCTTACGCCGCCGAGTATTTCCTGCGCGATCGCTGTTATTACCCCGAAGAGGACTACATCCACAACGACGAAAACCGCCTGGTGCTGCGCGATGGGCACGCACGCGAGCTGCCCTGGTGATCCAAGGAGGAAGGCTATGAAAAAGGTACTTATGCTGGGCAATGACGATGCCCGCTACCATCCGCTGCCCGGCGTGAGCCGGCGTATCCTTACACTGCTGGGCGACGAAGCCCAGATAACCTGCTCCCAGCAGGCTGCCGCGCTGGAAAGCGTCGATCAGTACGACCTGTGCATCTGCTATTTCGAGTTCGGCGGCGCCTATACCGACGAGCAGACGGCGGCGCTGCTGCGCTACGTGGCCGGCGGCGGCGCGCTGCTGGCGCTGCACAACGGCATCGCGCTGCAGAGCCGCCCGGAGCTCTGCCAGCTGCTGGGCGGAAAGTTTACGCACCATCCCGACTATGACGGCCTGCCGATGGTGCCTTACCGCGTGGAAGCGCCGGATCACCCCATCATGCAGGGTGTGGCTGACTTTACCATAGCCGACGAGCAATACATGTTCGTGCTGGACGCGCTGGACGATAAGCAGATGCTGCTGGGCATGGATTATCAGGGGCAGCGCTATCCCGCCGGCTGGGTGCGTCGCTTTGGCAAAGGGCACGTGGTGTATTTTGCCTGCGGACACAACGCCGCGTGTTTTGACGACGCGCAGCTGTCCAAAATTGTGTACCAATCCTTCCGGTGGCTGACCGGCGGGCAGCAAACATAGGTAAAAAAGTTTTTTGGTACGGGCAACCGGCCGCCGCAAACGCGACGGCTGGTTGTTTTGCCGAAAAAGGCTCCATGATCGGATGGGCTTAGGCTGGACAGGCGCCGGCGGCTTTTGTCCGGCAATTTTTTTCCTTTACAAAAAGCGCTGCCAAGGGCTCACAAGCCTTTGGCAGCGCCATTGCCGCACCACGCGGCTTTTTCAATTTATGTCATCGGCGTCGGCGCGCCGGCATTTCATTTGTTGGCGTATCAGTCTTTTCAGCCACCGCGTCAGTAGCCACCGCGCCGCCGTCAGCATCGCCAGGCACGCCACCAGCAGGAAGGTTACGCACAATGCCTGCCGGCCTTGTGCGGCAGCGGACAGGTTGGCCAGCGTCATGGCCCAGATAAGATGCCGCACAGGCTTCACCTCACTTTTGGCCCTGCTACATGCTATGACGGTCGGCCGCCCTTCGGCAATGCGCCGGCAAAAAACGCGGAGGCAAAATTGTGCTCTTGGACGCTACCATTTTCCGCCACACACGGCGCGCCCGGCAAAGAGCGCCCTCTGCGGCTGGACCGGCTGCGTATCAGCAGCCTGCGAGCGACTATTTTTTCGTTGGCTTTCCTTTCCCCTTCGGCCCCGCCGCTGACCGGGCGGCCCGTCAAAAAAGACCCGAGGGGTTTTTGACAGACAAAAAAGGGAAGCGCATCCGCACTCCCCTTTTTTCCTTCGTGGTATTAAGCCTCGTATTCTTCGATGGCGGCGTTGAGCAGCGTAATTTCGTCCTGGCTGAGCTTCCACTGCATGGCGGCGCAGTTTTCGTGGGCTTCGCGCACATTGCGCACGCCCATCAGCGCCGTATCCACCAGCGGGTGCTGCGTGCTCCAGTTGATGGCCACCTGAGCCACCGGGCGGCCGTGTACCTCGGCGATGGCATCCAGCGCCTTGAGCAGCTTTTGGCACTTGGAGAACTTCGGCTCTTTGAAGAAGTCGTAGAAGCTGTAACGCGTGTCCGACGGGTCCCAGTTGGGCAGCTGGCGGATGGTGCCGGTCAGGATGCCGGCGCCCAGCGAGCCGTAGGTCATCACGCCGATGCCGCGGGCCTTGGCAAATTCCAGCACCGCCTGCTCGCTGCGGTCCACCATGGAATACGGCGGCTGAATGGCTTCGATTTCGCCGTACTGCAGCGCCTCTTCCATCTTTTGGACGCTGTAGTTGGATACGCCGATATGGCGCACCTTGCCCGACGCCTTTAGCTCCATCATGGCCGTCATCGTATCCTCGGCCGGGGTGCCCTTAAAATCGGGCTTATGAACCAGATAGAGGTCAATATAATCGGTGCCCAGCCGTTTGAGCGAGTCGTCCACCTGCCGGCGGATGCTGTCGCCCGAGATGTCACGCTCGGCGCGGCCGCTGCCGTCCCAAACAAAGCCGGCCTTGGTGGCCAGATAAAGCCCGGCACGATCGCGCCCGGCGATGGCCTCGCCCACCACTTCTTCCGAGTGACCCATCCCATATACCGGTGCCGTATCGATGAAGTTGACGCCGTTGTCCAGCATGGCGCGGATGGCCTGGATGGACTCCTCTTTATCCACGTCGCCCCAGCCGGCGCCGCCTATAGCCCAGGTGCCCACCGTGGCCACCGATACGTTCATCCCGGTTTTTCCCAACTGCTTATAGCGCATAATTTTCTCCTTTTCGTGTAGGTAAAAACGATCTTACTCCTTTTATTATACCGTACCCTACCGTCAGTGCAACATAAACCGGCCATTTTTTTACTTTTTAAAAAAAGCATTGCAAAATATCGGCGCAGGCGTATACTATTATATATGAACAGTTATTCATATGAACGGAGACTCACATGAAGATTCAGGAAGAAATAGCCCGCTGTGAGAACATGTGCGTGCATACCGATATCGTAGACAGCGCCGCCCGGAATATGCCCGATGAAGAGGTGCTTTACGATCTGGCGGAGCTGTTTAAAATATTTGGCGACTCTACGCGCATCCGGATTCTATACGCGTTGCTGGAGCAAGAGATGTGCGTCTGCGATATTGCCCAGCTGCTGAACATGACCCAAAGCGCCATATCGCATCAGCTTCGGGTACTCAAGCAAAGTCATCTGGTCAAGTTTCGCCGCGACGGCAAGACCATCTATTATTCTTTGGCTGACAGCCACGTGCATTCCATCATCAGCCAGGGCATGGAGCACGTGGAAGAATAATTTGGCAAGGGGAGGATGTTTATGATCAAGAAAAAGTATCGCCTGGAGCATATCGACTGCGCCGGCTGCGCCGCCAAGATGGAGACGGCCATCAACAAGCTGCCGGGTGTCAGCGCCGCCGTCAATTTTTTTGCCCAGTCGCTGGTGCTGGAGATGGAGCGCGACGAGTTTGACAGCATTTTGCCGCAGATCCAAAATATCATCTCGCGCATCGAGCCGGACTGCCGCATAGCCGCCCGATAGAGGAGGATTTATGCAAAATAGGCAGAAGAAGGCGCTACTGCGCATTGCCGCCGCCGGCGTGCTGTTTGCCGCGGCGCTGCTGGCCGGCGAAACATACCCATGGGCGCGCACGGCGCTCTTTTTTGCCGCCTACGCCGTATGCGGCCTGGATGTGCTGTACCGCGCGCTGCGCAACATCGTGCGCGGGCAGGTGTTTGACGAGAATTTCCTGATGGCGCTGGCCACCGTGGGCGCCTTCGCGCTGGGCGAATATGCCGAAGGCGTGGCGGTGATGCTGTTTTACCAGGTGGGCGAATGGTTTCAGCGTTACGCCGTCGGCCGCTCGCGCAGATCCATCGCGCAGCTGATGGACATACGGCCCGACTATGCCAACCTGCTGCGCGACGGACAGGCTGTTCGCGTATCTCCCGACGACGTCCACGTCGGCGATACCATTGTCGTCAACCCCGGCGAGCGCATTGCGCTGGACGGCGTGGTGATCCGCGGCAACTCGCTGCTGGATACATCGGCGCTGACCGGCGAGGCGGTGCCCCGGCAGATAGGAGCCGGCCAGGATGTCTTCAGCGGCTGCATCAACCTCAACACGCAGCTGTTCATCAAGGTCACCAAAGAGGCCGGCGAATCCACGGTGGCCAAGATACTGGACATGGTGGAAAACGCAGCCAGCCGCAAATCGCGCAGCGAAAGCTTCATTACGCGTTTTGCCCGCTACTATACGCCGGCGGTGGTGGCGCTGGCAACGCTGCTGGCCGTGGTGCCGCCGCTGGTTACGCACACCCCTTTTGGCCCGTGGATTCACCGGTCGCTACTGTTCCTGGTCATATCCTGTCCCTGCGCGCTGGTTATATCGGTGCCGCTGAGTTTCTTTGGCGGTATCGGCGGCGCTTCCCGCGCCGGCGTGTTGGTCAAGGGCGGCAACTACTTGGAAGCGCTGGCCCGCATCGATACCATCGCCTTTGACAAGACCGGCACGCTA
>JAQVWW010000124.1 GCA_028709505.1 Eubacteriales bacterium | reverse complement strand
ATATCGGTCTCGCTGGCCAGCACGTCCTGCAGCCGCTCCAGCCGCTCCAGCGGATCCAGCGTCTCCAGCAGCTGCTGGCGCTGGCTTATCTTGCGCACCACCTGGGCCGATATGGTATCGGCCAGTTCGTCGTATTCGCTGATGGCAGACACGCTGACCAGCACCTCCGGCGAGATGCGGCCCGATACCGTCGCATAATTTTCAAACTGCTCCATCGTGCTGCGCGCCATGGCTTCGGCCCGCACCTTGTCGTCGATGGACGCCGGCACCACCGGCTGCACCGTCGCTTCCCAGTAGGGATCGATGGCGATGATGCTGTCCAGCTGCGCGCGCCGCCCGCCCTGGGCGATGATGCGCAGTACGCCGTCCTGCGTGCGCAACACCTGCTTGATGTGGGCCAGTACGCCCACCGCATACAGGTCGTCCTGGGCCGGCTCTTCGCAGTTGACGTCGCGCTGAGTTACCAAAAACACTTCGCTGTCCTGCTCAACAGCGGCATCCACCGCCGCTATCGAGCGTTCACGGCCCACTTCAAAGCTTAACACCATATGCGGGAATATCGACGTACCCCGCAGAGGAATCATGGGAATCTGTAGCAAACGTTTCAAAATACCACCTATATCAATCGTTTTTTTTCAGCCAAATATGGCTATGATAGCATAGACAAATGATTGTGTCATTATATCATAGCCTTCGTATGCTCTACCAGTAGCATTGTCATACAGATTGTCTATTTTCTGGATGCGCTACGCGCGCCGGCAATACGGCGCGAATCAACTCTTTCACCTGCGCGTCGCTCAGCATCACCGGGTTGCCGCCCATGCTGCCGCCGGATACGCCGGCAAGCAGCGCCGGCAGGTCGTCTTCGCTCAGCGGGTAGCCGTCCAGCGTCCGCGGAATGTCCGTGCGCGCCATCAGATCGTCTACCGCCCGGCATAATGCCGTGGCGGCCGCCTGCGTATCGGCGTAGGTTTCGCCGGTTATGCATTGGGCCAGCGCGCGGGTCTTCTCTACGCAGTGCGGTGTGTTGATGGCCAGCACATGGGGCAGCAGCACCGCGCAGGCCAACCCGTGGGGCACGCCGCCCACGGCGCCCAGCGACGCGGCGATGCCGTGCACTGCCCCCAGGCCGGCGTTGGCCAGGCACAGGCCGCTGACCATGGCGCCGTAGGCCATGTCGGCCCGGGCGTCCACGTTGTCGCCGTCGGCATAGGCGCCGCCCAGTGCGCAAAAGGTGCGGCCCACCGCGCCCAGCGCCAGCGAGTCGGTAAAGGGGTTGGCCTTTTTGGACAGATACGCCTCGATCAGCTGCGTCAGCGCGTCCATGCCGGCGTAGGCGGTGGCGCGCGGCGGTACCGTAGTGCCCAGTGACGGGTCCACCAGCGCCGCGTCGGGCATCAGCCTGTCGTCGCGAAAGCTGCGCTTATACCGCGCCTGAAAGTTGGCGATGACAGCGTTTTTCGTGCATTCGGCGCCGGTGCCGGCGGTGGTGGGGACGGCCACATAATAAAGCGGATGATTGCGCATCACCGCGCCGGCGCCCACGCCTTCCAGATAGTCCTCAATGTCGCCGTCGTTGGTCAGCAGCCCCGAGAGCGCTTTGCCGGCATCGACGGCGCTGCCGCCGCCCAGGCCAATCACGGCGTCGGGCGCATATTCCCGGGCGCAGCGCAGCGCGGCACGGATGCCGTCCACCGTGGGTTCGCCATGGATGCCGTCATACACGCGGCAGTCAAAGCCGGCCTGACACAGCAGCTTTGTCACCCGCCGTGCCGTGCCCAGCCGCACCGCCGAAGGGCCGGTGACTATCCATATCCTGTGCTTATCCGCCAGCAGTCCGGGTAGCGCCGAGAGTACCCCGTTGCCAAAGAGCACCTTTGCCGGTGCGCAAAACGTAAATTGCATCTTCACTCCCTCCCCGGCGATGGCCGCCGGCCCTCCTCGTAACGGGCATACGCCCTGCCAAACACGCGGCAAAACCCGCCCTTTTGCCCGCAGCGATGCTGCCGGCTGCCCGGGCGCCGCGAACCGACGGCTCAAAAGTGCGGTGCGCGACGCAAACTCTGCCGGGAAACGACGGTTATCGTCTCCCGGCAGAGCGTTGTGCGGTATCGTTGCGATGTCCCGCGGTTTTTAGCGGTTATGCGGTATGGCGCGCCGTCATTGACGCACGGCGGTTATGCCGTCGCTGCCCACGGTAGCGGTGGTTTCGTCCCAAATCTGCTTGATGCGGGTCTGGGCTTTGGCGTCCAGCGTACCCAGCAGCGTCTCGTCGTCCACATATTTGCCCACCGGCAGGATACGGAAATTTTTCTCCGCCGCCTGGTCGGTATCGTTGACGCACACCCACGTGGGCAGATAGGTGACGTCGCCCATCGTGACGCTGCCGTCGTCATTCTTCTTGAAGTTGACCGTCAGGATCATGCCCGAATCGTTGTACTGGTTGCGGCGGCTGGACAGGAAGTTGCCCAGCGAGTAAGCCACCAGGCTGTCCTTTTGAGCGCCGTCCACCGTCACCGTCTTGCGGGTCGTCTTTTGCAGCATCTGCGGATGTGTGCCAAAGATGACGTCCACGCCCATATCCATCATCTTTTGGGCGTACTCCTGCATCTGGTCGGTGGGTGTGCGCTTATCCTCTGCCCCCCAATGTACCGACGCCAGGATGATCTGCGCGCCCTTCTCTTTGGCGGTGGCCACATCCTTTTTGACGGTGTTCATGTTGATGCTCTTATAGCAGAAATTTAGCTTTTCCTGCGACATGTTATCGGCATAATCCGGCTTATCGGTGTAGGCCAGTATGGCAATTTTAACGCCCTTCACCTCGACGATAAGCGGCTCGTAATAGTCTTCCTTACTCAAATACGTGCCGGTGGCCTTCATGCCGGCGTTCTCGATGTTCTGCAGCGTCTTGGTCACGCCCACCCAGCCCTGATCGAACGCACGCGCGTTGGCCGTAATCAGCGCATCCATTCCGGCGGCGCTCATGGCCTGCAAAAGGCTTTCGGGTGAGTTGAACTTGGGTTGTCCGGTATAGGTAAGCTCGGAGCCGGCCACGGTGGTGGACAGGCTGCCTATGCTCAAATCTCCGGCCGACAGATACGGCGCAATGTCGGCAAAGTTATGGCTAAAATCATACTCTCCCGCGCCGTCCTGGGCATCGTCCAGCTGCAGCTGATAGGCCGTCATCTCACCGACGAAATTGACGCAGATGGTGTTGGGATCGTCGCTGGCCTGGGGCTGCGGCGTGGCCGTCGGTTCGACGGTGGGCTCGGGCGTGGCCTCGACAGCCGGCGGCAACGTGGCTTCGGGCGTCGCGGTGGCCGCAATCTGCCCGCCCTGCTGCATCTTGGCGATGAGATCGAGGATGTCCTCCCTGAAATAGAAGCCCATGGCGGCCAGCGTGCCCAGCAGCGCTATGATAAGTACGATAACCCAGACCAGGCCTCGGCTTCTGCCGCCGCCGTATCCATCGTCATCGCCGCCGTCGTATCCATCGTCGCCGTCGTAATCGTCTTCCTCGTCGTCGTGTCGGCGGCCAAAGAAGCCGCGCTTTTTCGGCTCCTCATAGTCGTCTTCCTGCTCGTCGCCCTCTTCTATCTCGTCCTCGTAGTCGTCGTCGCGCCGGCGGCGGCCAAAGAAGCCGCGTTTTTTCGGCTCTTCATAGTCGTCTTCCTGCTCGTCGTCGCCCTCTTCTATCTCGTCCTCGTAGTCGTCGTCGTGCCGGCGGCGGCCGAAGAAGCCGCGCTTTTTCGGCTCCTCGTAGTCGTCTGCCTGCTCGTCGCCGCTCTCTTCTATCTCATCCTCGTAGTCGTCGTCGCGCCGGCGGCGGCCAAAAAAGCCGGGCTTTTGAGGTTCTTCGTCCTCGTCGGCGGGTTCGCCGGCCTGGGGAGCCGGCGCGGCGGCCGGTTTAACCGGCGGCGGTGTGGGCCGGTCTTCGGCCGTCCGCGGACGGCGCCGGCCAAACGAATCGGCGGTATTCTGCGCAGCGGACGGCGCCGGCTGATCCGGCGCCTCCGGTTGTGGCGTCGGGTCGGTTTCGTCGGCCCGGGCGTCAAAAGGCGGCTCGTCGGGCGTCAGCTCGGCATTGTACTGCGCCGGCTGCTCATATTCTTGGCTCTGCCGCCAGCCGCGCGGCGGCACGTCCTGCTGCGGGCGCGGACGGCCTGCGCCCAAAGGCGCGTTGGCCGGGGCTTCACCGGGCAGCGCATCGCCGTAGCCGGCGTTTTGCCGGGGATCGTCGTAAGCGGCACGGCGCGGCGGCTGAGGCGCCAAACGCTGCTCGTCATATCCGTCGTGCGCGGCGTCCCGGCGGGAACGGCGCTGTTCGCTCCGGCTGTCCCGCTCGTCAGAGCGGCTGCGGATGGAGCGGGTCACTTGAACAGATCTGCGAGAAGACGATCCTGTCGTACGGCGTACCATGAAATCCTCCGATAATTACCATTTGTTATGTCAGTTTATTATAGCGCACAAACACGGCAGAAAAAAGTGGCGCGTCAACTTGTTTAACATCAATTTGCAATTTAGCAACAACTTGGCTGGAAAATGTTTGCATTGCCGGCGCATAACCGCGTCAGCCGCGCAAAACGCCGGCGGCAAATTCCGCAAAAGATACGGCGTTTTTTCGCGCGCCACTTTTCTGCCGGCGCTCAGCGCCGTCCGCTGGCGGCGGTTGGAGGGAGGACAAGCGCCGGGAATCGCTCCCGGCGCTTGTGTATCCTTTTTTTAGGTGTTAATAAGCCCGAGCCCACAGCACCAGCTTTTTGGCCGGCTTGCCGCAGCACACGCAGGTGTCGGCGATGTGCTGCTGCTCAAAGGGCATGCAGCGCGACGTGGCGCCGGTCTGCTCCTTGATGCTGTCCTCACACTCACGCTGGCCGCACCACATGGCGCGGATATAGCCTTTTCCGTTATCCAGCCGGTCGGCCAGCTGCGCCATGTCGCCGGCTGAGAACTCGTGCGCCATGCGAAACGCATAGGCCTTCTCGTACATCTGCGTCTGAATCTCGGCCAGCTTGTCGACGCAGGCCGCATCAATGGCGCCAAGATCCAGCGTGAATTTCTCCAGCGTGTCGCGCCGCAGCGCCGTGGCCACGCCGTTTTCGATGTCGCGCGGGCCAATCTCCAGCCGCAGCGGCACGCCCTTGAGCTCCCACTCGTTGAACTTCCAGCCC
>JAQVWW010000123.1 GCA_028709505.1 Eubacteriales bacterium | reverse complement strand
GCCGAAGGCACCAAGCTAAAAAAGACAGTGCTGGAATATTCGTATAAAGACGACGCGCTGGGCGACCCAATGATAAACGACTATCACATCGCCGCGCTGGGCATCGCCACGGAGCAGCAGATGCAGCAGATTGCCGCCTATTCCTTCAAGGTCAACGACGTGCTGTCCGAGTATTTAAAGACGATGAACATCGAGCTGATTGATTTTAAGCTGGAGTTCGGTCTCTTTCAAGGGGAAATTGTGCTGGCCGACGAAATTTCGCCGGACACCTGCCGCTTTTGGGATTCTACCACCGGTGAAAAACTGGATAAAGACCGATTCCGCCGCGACTTGGGCGGCGTGGAAGACGCTTATCAGGAAATTTTACACCGCCTGATGGGAGGAAACGACTGATGCCCTGTCCTTTTACCCACATAAAGCCCTGGGCCGATCGCATGCCCGAAGAGTGCGGCGTGATGGGTGCCTTTCAGCCCGACGGCGAGAGCGTAAAGGACGCCATCTATTACGGCCTGTACGCGCTGCAGCACCGCGGGCAGGAGAGCGCCGGCATCGCCGTGGCCGATGGCCATACGGTGCGCTCGTACAAGGCGATGGGGCTGGTGGCCGAGGTTTTTTCCGGCGAAGAAGCCATATCGCGCATTGAAACCGGCCACATCGGCATCGGCCATGTGCGGTATTCCACCACCGGTTCCAGCGAGGCCTGCAACTGCCAGCCTCTGGTCGTCAAATACCGCGAAGGATGGCTGGCGTTGGCCCACAACGGCAATCTGGTCAACGCGGAAGAGCTGCGCAGCCAGCTGGAGGACGACGGCCACATTACACAGACGGCGCTGGACACCGAAGTGATGGCTGCCATCATCGCCCGCAAAGGCGGCGATCTGGTGGAGGCCATCAAGCATACGATGGCAACGGTGAAAGGCTCTTACGCGCTGGTGGTTATGACGCGTGACAAGCTCATCGGCGTGCGCGATCCGCTGGGCATTCGCCCGCTGGCGCTGGGCCGGATGCCCAACGGCGCCTATGTGCTGGCCAGCGAATCCTGCGCCTTTGACGCTATCGACGCCGAGCTTATCCGCGATGTGCGCCCCGGCGAGATTGTCGTCATCGATGAACACGGCCTGCAGTCTATCCGCACCGAAACGCCGCTGGGCAGTAAGCTATGCCTGTTCGAGTTTGTCTATTTTGCCCGGCCGGACAGCACCATCGACGGCATCAGCGTCTATCAATCGCGCTATAACGCCGGCAAATACCTGGCCCGGCACTTTCCGGCCCAGGCCGATATGGTTTCAGGCGTGCCCGATTCGGCCATTACCGCCGCCATCGGGTTTTCCAAGGAAGCGGGAATCCCCTACGGCGAGAGCCTGGCCAAGAACCGCTATGTGGGCCGTACATTCATCCAGCCGCGTCAGGAGCTGCGCGAAAAGGGCGTGCGCATCAAGCTAAACGCGCTGCGAAAAAACGTGCAGGGCAAGCGCCTGGTGCTGGTGGACGATTCCATCGTGCGCGGCACCACCAGCAAAAAGATCATCGACATGCTGCGTATGGCCGGCGCGCGTGAAGTGCATATGCGTATCAGCTCACCGCCGGTGGTCTATCCGTGCTATTTCGGCATCGATACGCCCGACTCGGATCAGCTCATCGGCGCGTTTCATTCCAAAGACGAAATCTGCAAGCTCATCGGCGCCGACAGCCTGGAATACCTGAGTATCGACGATTTGCTCAAGACCGTAGAAGGCTCCAGTTGCGATTTTTGCCAGGGCTGTTTCAACGGAGACTACCCCATACCGGTGTGTCAAGGAGGACGGCATAATGGATTATAGGCAAGCAGGCGTGGACGTGGAGGCGGGATATGAGGCGGTAGCGCTGATGAAAAAGCATATCCGCACCACCTATAACGACGACGTGCTGGGCGACGTGGGCTCCTTCGGCGGGTTCTATTCCATCTCCCGGTACATGGGGATGGCCGAGCCGGTGCTGGTAGCCGGCACCGACGGCGTGGGCACCAAGCTGAAGGTGGCCTTCGCGCTGGATAAGCACGATACGGTGGGCATTGACTGCGTGGCCATGTGCGTCAACGACGTGGTCTGCCAGGGGGCGCAGCCGTTGTTTTTTCTGGACTATATGGCCACTGGTAAACTGGAGCCGCAGAAAGCGGCAGCCGTGGTTTCGGGCATTTCCGAAGGCTGCCGGCAGTCGGGCAGTGCGCTCATCGGTGGCGAAACCGCCGAAATGCCCGGATTTTATGCGCCCGGTGAGTACGATCTGGCCGGCTTTTCGGTGGGCATTGTCGATAGGCCCCGTGCCATCAGCGGCGCTGCTATCCAAAAAGGAGATGTGCTCATCGGTCTGCAGTCGTCGGGTGTGCACAGCAACGGCTTTTCACTCATCCGCAAGCTGCTGGGCGACACGCCCAGGGATATGGCGGTCCATATAGACGAGCTGGGCAAGACGGTAGGGGAGGAGCTGCTGACTCCCACCCGTATCTATGTTAAAAACGTGCTGGATTTAACCTCCCAGTTCTCCATTCACGGCGTTGCGCACATCACCGGCGGCGGCTTTATCGAGAACATCCCGCGTATGGTGCCCCAGGGGCTGGCGGTTGAAATCCAGCTGGGCTCCTGGCCTATAGCGCCCATCTTCGGTATTTTGCAGCGCAAAGGCAATATGGCGCAGCGCAGCATCTATAATACGTTTAACATGGGTATTGGCATGGTGCTGGCGGCTGCCCAGCAGGACGCCGACGCCATCGTCAAGCGCAGCATCCAAAACGGCGACAACGCCTATGTCATCGGCCGCATCGTACCCGGCGATGGGGGTGTTGAGCTATGCGCCGGGTAAGGATAGCCGTACTTTGTTCGGGCGGCGGTAGCAACTTTCAGGCGGTGTTGGACGGCTGTCAGGACGGCCGGATAAACGGCGAAATTGTGGCGCTCATCTACAACCGCAAAAACGCCTATGCCGCCCGGCGCGCCCGGGAGGCGGGTATCGGCGCCCATTATATCAATAAACTGCGCTGCGGCAGCGCTGCGGCCTTCACGCAGGCGTTGCTGTCGCAGTTAAAAGCCTGCAGGGCGGAGCTCATTGTGCTGGCCGGCTGGCTGGAAATTTTGGGCGAGGAACTGATCCGCGCCTATCCCAACCAAATGATCAATATCCACCCGGCGCTGATACCGTCCTTTTGTGGCAAGGGTTTCTATGGCCGCTACGTGCATGAGGCGGCGCTGGCTTACGGTGTGAAGATCTCCGGCTGCACCGTGCATTTTGTTAGCCCTGTTGCCGACGACGGCCCCATCATCCTGCAGCGGGCGGTGGAGGTTTTGCCCGGCGATACGCCGGATACCTTGGCGGCGCGTATTTTGCCCTATGAACACCAGGCGCTGGCCGAGGCCGTTATGTTGTTTTGCCAGGGCCGTTTGCGTGTAGAAGGGCGTATGGTGAGCGTGATGGAGCAAGAGAAGGAGGAAGAAAAGTGAAAGCTTTGTTGTCTGTTTCAGATAAGACCGGCGTTGTGGAGCTGGCCCGGGGGTTGGCTGCGCAGGGTGTCGATTTAATTTCCACCGGCGGCACCGCCGCCGCGCTGCGTGCCGCCGGCCTGGCCGTCACCGAAGTGTCGGAACTGACCGGCTTCCCGGAATGCCTGGACGGCCGCGTTAAGACGCTGCATCCCAATGTGCACGCCGGCATACTGGCCATGCGCTCCAATCCCGAGCACATGCGCCAGCTTCAACAGCTGGGAGTGGAGCCCATCGACATCGTCGTCATCAACCTGTACCCGTTTAAACAGACCATCGAAAAGCCCGGCGTACAGTTGGAAGAAGCCGTCGAGAACATCGACATCGGCGGGCCGACGATGCTGCGTGCCGCCGCCAAGAACTGGCAAGATGTGGCCGTGCTGATAGATCCCGCCGATTATCAAAAAGTATTGGACGAGCTGCAGCAGGGTGGCGTCTCCCGGGAGACGAAGTTCCTGCTGGCCTACAAGGTGTTCGCGCACACAGCGCAGTATGACGCGATGATTGCCAACTACCTGCGCCCGCGCGCCGGCATCGGCTTTCCGCAGCAACTTACCGTCACCTTTGAGCAGGTGCAGCAGATGCGCTACGGTGAAAACCCGCACCAGGCCGCCATGTTCTATCGCGAGCCCGGTTCCCATCCCGGCACGCTGACCGAAGCCGTGCAGCTGCAGGGCAAGGAACTTTCTTACAACAACATCGCCGATACCAACGGCGCGCTGGAGGTGCTGCGCGAGTTTACCGACACGACGGTGGTGGGTGTCAAGCACGCAAACCCCTGCGGCGTGGCGTCGGCCGGCACCGTGCTGGAAGCCTGGCAAAAAGCTTACGACGCCGATCCGGTGTCCATCTTCGGCGGAATCGTCGTGACCAACGCCGAAATCGATGAGCAGACCGCCCAAAGCATGAGCAAAATCTTCCTGGAGGTGCTGGTGGCGCCGTCTTACACGCCGCAGGCGTTGGATATTTTCAAGAAAAAGAAAAACCTGCGGGTGCTGGCTCTGTCCAGCATCAACGCGCCGCTGCCCCAGGATACGTGGGACATGAAGAAGGTGGCCGGCGGCCTGCTGGTACAGCAGCAAAACCTGACGCTGTTGCCGGCAGACGAACTGCGGGTGGTGACCAAACGCGCGCCCACCGAAAAGGAGCTGGCCGATTTGCTGTTTGCGTGGAAGGTGGTCAAGTATACGAAGTCCAATGGCATCGCCGTAGCCAAGGATAACCATTCGCTGGGCATTGGCCCGGGGCAGGTTAACCGCATCTGGGCCACGCAGCAGGCGCTGGAGCGCTCGGGCGATGACGTAAAGGGGGCAGCGCTGGCGTCGGACGCCTACTTCCCGTTTGACGATTGCGTCAAAGCCGCCGCCGCCGCCGGCATCACCGCCATCATACAGCCCGGCGGGTCGGTGCGCGACGGCGAATCCATCGCCGCCGCCGACGAGGCCGGCATTGCCATGGTGTTCACCGGCATGCGCCACTTTAAGCATTCGTGAGGGAAAGTATGAAGGTTTTGTTGATCGGCGGCGGCGGGCGGGAGCACGCCATCGCCCACAAGCTGGCCCAGAGCCCGCTTATCACGCAGCTGTACTGCGCGCCGGGCAACGCCGGCATCGCGCAGGTGGCGCAACTGGCGGCGCTTGACATCATGGACAATGCCCAGGTGGTG
>JAQVWW010000122.1 GCA_028709505.1 Eubacteriales bacterium | reverse complement strand
CTGGCCATGATTGCCCGCCGCGCGGCGCTGAAGGGCAACATCCACATCGGCGTCGACGGCGCGCGGCTGGTCAGCGAATACGCCACCAACGGCCGCGACGCCGTCAACCTGGTTCAGATGGCGGCGGGTATGGCTATTCTGGAAGGGCGGCAGAACATCGACTGCGCCGATATCGAGTGGGTGGCCGAAAACGCGCGTTTGACGCGCAACACAGCCCCGCGCATTCTGGAGCGCCCGGCGGTGGGCGTCGTCAACGGCATGGCGCTGCAGGCCGACGGGCAGGGCGTGCTGCTGCGCATAGAGGCACGGGCGGTGCCGGCCGGCGAAGGCCGGGGTATCGTGCACCTAACCGGCGCGCTGGAGGAAGAGGAGATGGGCCGCGAAGGGCATCGGATGCGCCGTAAGAGCGCGATGCTCTCGTCGGTGGAAAACGTGTGCACGGTGCTGACGTGCTGCCTGGGCGTACGCACCGCCGATTACGACATCCACATTAACTTCCCGGGCAGCATGCCGGTGGACGGCCCTTCGGCCGGCGTGGCGTTGGCCTGCGCCGTCTATTCGGCTATCGTCGGCCGGACGGTGGATAACCGCGTCGGCTTTACCGGGGAGCTATCCATCATGGGCGACGTTTACCCGGTGGGCGGCGTGGCCGATAAGCTCAAGGCCGCGCTGCGCGCCGGCGTGCAGACGGTGTACATTCCGGCGGCCAACTACCAGCAGGCATTTGACAAGCTGGATGCGCAGATCATACCCATTGAGAACATCGCCGAGCTTTTTGGCGAACATGCGGTGCTGACGCCGGCGGGCACGCCGGCCGGCGATTTGCTCAGCGCGTCGCCGGGTGTGCCGGCGTTATAGATCAAGCATCGCCGCGACGACGGGCAATCGGGCCGGAAATAACCGTTTCTGGTTGGCCTTTCCCGTCGCGTGGCGGCGATAAAGCGCTCGGCTATCACAGAAACTCTAATTTAGCAATTTGACAGCGTCGCACAGACGCTTGAGCCCGTCAAAACCCTACGCCTTTTTATGACAAGCTTTTTGCCCCGCGACGCGCCGTGGGGTGAGCGGATAGCGAGTGGAAAACAACGAAAAACCGTTGCTTTTCAGCGCCTCGCGCGCATGTCGCTTAAGCCGGAAAAGATATTTTTATAACCCAAAAGCCAAACCATGGAGGGTTTTTTTACTCTCTGGAGCGTCGCACAGACGCTTTCTTTTTTTGTTTTTTTATCGTTAATTTAGGGTTAATCAGCGCAAAAGACCTGTTTCAAATATTTGACGGATTTTACAAATTGTTGACAAAATTTGCGTCAATGATAAGTATATATGGGCATTATGGGCATTATAAGCAACGAATTTAGGGAGGATAGCCGGCGGCGGAACCGATGCAAACCTGCTTTGGCCGGGGTGCGACGGCTGCTGTACCATCCGCGGGGAAGACATGGCGCACAACAGATCCATCCAACTATTTTTGCTATTGGCCAGCGTGGTGCTCGCCGCTTTTTTTTATGCTGGGCATGGAAGGCAACGGCGGGAGACTATCCAAGCTGATGCAGCCGCAACGCGTATATGAAGATATGATGTCGGCCCGGCAGAGCGCACAGCAGCCGCTGCTGGCCGAATTGCTGTACAACGAGCAGCCGCTGCCCTACGATGAAAGCACCCGGACGTTTTACTGCCCGCTGCTGCAGGACGACGACGACCCGGCGCTGGTGTGGAAGAGCAGCGCCGGCGATGTGGATATCGCCTTTTTGCAGGCAGATGTGTCCGCCCAGACGTTGCGCGCCAACCACGCCTACCCATTCATCGCCTGCACCGCAACGGCGTATGAAGAGTATTTTTTTGTCATGACGTCGCTGCCCATTCTAAACATCCAGACCCAGGCGCCGGCCGAAAATCCGCTGCGTCCCATCGGGAACACGGACACCGACGTGCTCCTAACGCTGCACGACAACCTTACCGGCACCGGCCCCCTTCAACGGCTTATCGTGTCGCAGGCACAGATGCATATCCGCGGCGGCAGCAGCCGTAGATACCCCAAACTTTCCTACCGAATCTCGCTGACTGAAAATACCCCGGGCGATAACCGGCGCGCGCGGATGGTGTCTTTGCTGGGCATGCGCCAGGACGACGACTGGATTCTATATGCCCCCTACAACGATCCCGAGCGGATGCGCAACACGCTGTCTACGAACCTGTGGTACGATGCCTGCGCCGGAAACAATAGCTTTGCTATGAAGGCCGGCACCCAGGGGCAGTTTGTGGAGGTGCTGATAAACGGCCGGTATTGGGGCATATACACGCTGATGCATCCCGTAGACGCCAAACAGCTGGAGCTGGCCCAGACGCAGGACGCGGCTACCACCGAGTACTGCTATCGTGCGTATACTTACGCCGAGACCACGCCGGCCATGCTGGAAAACCTACCAACGGCCGACGCTGCCGGCAGCAATATCAAGCCGGTGGTGGGCGGGTATGAGCTGAAATATCCCAAGCGCGCCCTAACCGACGAAGGTATCTGGACGCCGCTGGCCGGTTGGCTTACGGTGATACAGGGCTCCGACGACGTGCTGCGCACGCAGTTGTTTACGGCGGGGGAGAAGGATAACCTAATCGATATCTGGCTGTTCTTGCAGATGACGATGGCGGCGGACAGCGACGGCAAGAACCTCAACTTTGCCGCCAAGCTGCACGGCGATAAAGTTGTCATGCTGATTTCTCCCTGGGATTTGGACCAGACCTGGGGCAATATCTGGACCGAAGGCGCTGCTGTTTTGACCGAGGTACGTTTGGATCCGGAGACGCCGATGGCCCCGCAGACTGCCGGCATCAGCCGGGCGCTAAAGCTGCAGCTGCCCGGCCTTTCGCGCAGCATTGTACAGCGCTATGCGCAGCTGCGCGCCACCACCTTTTCCGATGCGAACCTGCTGCGGCTGCTGGCCGCGTACGAGGAGGATATCTACGGCTCCGGCGCCATCGCCCGCGACTATGAGCGTTGGCCTGACTCCGCCTACGCCGCCGATACGCGGCAGCTTCAGGAGCTTATTCTGCGGCGGATGGCCTATATGGACGGCTGTATCGCCGGCCTGGAAGGAGGCGGGGAATATGCAGGGAATTGATGCGCTGCGCTACCGCAACGAGCTAAAATTCATTTGCCGTGCCGATATGCTGCGCTTGCTGGAGCATCGGTTAACGCCGGTGACGGCGCTGGACCGCAACGCCGGGCACGACGGCCGATACGCCATCAGCAGCCTGTATTTTGATGACCCGCAAAACAGCTGCTGCCACGACAACGACCTGGGCGTGGGCACCCGTAGCAAATACCGCATCCGCATGTATGACTATGACAGCTCCCGCCTGCGGCTGGAGCGCAAAGTAAAGAACAAAGACAAATGCGCAAAGCTAAGCTGCGCGCTGTCCGGCGCGCAGTATCAGCAACTGGTGGCCGGCGATGGTACGGCGCTGCTGTGGGATGATGTGCCGCCGCTGCTGCGCTCGTTTGCGCTGCTGGTGCAGACTAAGGGCTTTCGGCCCAAAGTGATAGTCGATTATCGGCGCAAGGCATTTATTGCCGCCGCCGGCAATGTGCGCGTCACGATGGATACGCATTGCTGCGCATCGCACCAGCTGGACCGTTTTTTGACCGGCGACGGTACGCGCATCCCCATCCAGCAGCGGGGCATTCACCTGTTGGAAGTGAAGTTTGACGAATTTTTGCCCGAATATATCCGGCAAACGCTGCAGATCAATACGCTGCGGCAAACGCCTTTCTCTAAATATTATTTGAGCAGGCAGCTAACGCAACAGTTTTGGAGGTAGCAAGCAACATGCATTTTATTGAGACGTTTAACCACATCAAAGCCGGTTTTGACAGCGCCCAGCTGCCGGGCACGGCCGTTGTAGCCGTCCTTTTTATGGTGACATGTCTGTCGCTATACCAGTTCGTCATCTACCGGTTTGTCTCCAAGCGCAGCTTTTACTCTAAGCAGTTTAACGTGGCGCTGGCCGTTATACCCTATTTCATCGCCACCATCATCATGACGCTGCAATCCAACATCATCATCACGCTGGGCACCATCGGCGCGCTGGCCATCATACGCTTTCGTACCGCCATTAAAGACCCGATGGATATGGTCTACCTGCTGTGGTCGGTGCACACCGGCATCATGTGCGGCGCCGGCCAATATGAGATGGGCGTGTTGACCTCGTTGGCGGTGACGGTGCTGATATTGGTGCTGGATTTGTTGCCGATGAAAAGAGCGCCCTATCTGCTGGTAATCAACGCCCGGGGTATTGCCGCCGAGACGCAGATTATGGCGGCCATCAAAAAGCATGCGCGGCGGCCGCGGGTCAAGTCCCGCAATCTGGCGGATGGAGACCTGGATATGATTATCGAGCTGCGCACCGGCAACGAAGCCGGCCTGCAGGCCGAGCTGGCCGAGATATCCGCTGTCCGGCGCCAGTCGCTGGTTTCGCACGACGGCGAGAGCATCGTGTAACGAACTGTGCAACCCAAAGCCCCGTTGGCAGCGCCAACGGGGCTTTTTGTATGCGCCGAGGTACGGCGCCGCTATGCGTTGTCCACCAGCCGCACAAACGTCTTTTTGCCCAGCTTGAGCACGTCGCCGGCATGAAGGGCGGCGTCCGGGTCGGTCACTTTTTGCTGATTAAGCTGGATGCCGCCCTGGGCAAGCAGGCGGCGCAGCGCGCTGGTACCGGTTGCGTAGCCCGCCTCCACCAATGCCGGGAACAGCCCGATGAGCGTCGCGCTGTGCAGCTGCAGCGTGGGCAGTTGCTGGGGTATGCCCTTGGCGGCAAAGGCGGCGTCGTAGTAGTCCTTGGCCCGGGCGGCGTCGGCGGGGCTGTGGTACAGGCCCGTGATAATCTGCGCCAGCCGGTATTTGCTGTCCCGCGGGTTGGCGCCGCGCGCCAGATCCGCGCGTATCTGCGCAATGGTGTCGGGATGCTCGTCGGTGGCCAGCTCATAATAGCGCAAAATGAGAGCGTCGGGCACTTCCATGACCTTTTTGAACATAGTCTGGGCGCTTTCGTAGATGCCGATGTAATTGTTCAGGCTTTTGCTCATCTTTTCCCGGCCGTCCAGCCCTTCCAGGATGGGCAGGAACAGCGCCACCTGCTGTTCCAGGCCAAAGGCTTTTTGCAGCGTGCGGCCCATCAGGATATTGAAGGTCTGATCG
>JAQVWW010000121.1 GCA_028709505.1 Eubacteriales bacterium | reverse complement strand
GAGAAGAACCGCACCACGTCCACCGCCTCGTCATCGAACAGCCACGGCACGCGGTAGGACGAGTTGCCGTGCAACCGGCTGTGCGACGACAGCAGGCCGAAGGCCGCCCAGCGCTTGTATACGTCGGGCGTGGCCGTCTGCTCGAAGCCCGACATGTCGTGGCTCCAAAAGCCGAAGCCCGATGACAGTAGCGATAAACCGCCGCGCAGCGACTCGGCCATCGATTCAAAGTTGGAGCTGCAATCGCCGCCCCAGTGCACCGGGAACTGCTGCGCGCCCACGGTGGCCGACCGTGCGAACAGGATGGATTCCCCTTTTTCGCGCACCAGCAGGTCGTGTACCGCTTTGTTGTACAGGTAGGTATAGTAATTGTGCATTTTAAGCGGATCGGAGCCGTCAAAGTACACGCCGTCGGCGGGGATGCGCTCGCCAAAGTCGGTCTTGAAGCAGTCGACGCCCATGTCCAGCAGCTGCTTTAAATAGCCGCAGTACCACGCGCAGGCCGCCGGGTTCGTAAAGTCCACAAGGCCCATGCCCGCCTGCCATTGGTCGGTCTGCCACACGCCGCCTTCGGCGTTTTTGATGAGATACCCCTTTTCCATACCCTCGTCAAACAGCCGGGATTTCTGCCCGATGTACGGGTTGATCCACGCGCAGACCTTTAAACCCTTTTCGTGCAGGCGGCGGATCATGCCCTGGGGATCGGGGAACACGTCGCCGTCCCACTGGAAGTTGCACCACTCGTATTCTTTCATCCAGAAGCAGTCGAAATGGAACACGCGCAGCGGAATATCGCGCTGGGCCATGCCGTCGATGAAGCTGTTCACCGTCTGCTCGTCGTAGTCCGTCGTAAACGACGTCGTCAGCCACAGGCCGAACGACCAGGCCGGCGGCAATTCGGGCCGGCCGGTCAGCGCCGTATAGTTGCCCAGCGCCGCCTTAGGGCTGCCGCCGCCGATGACGAAGTAGTCCAGCTTATGCCCGGGCACGCTAAACTGCGTCCGCGATACGGCCTCGGAGCCTACCTCGAACGACACGCTCTGGGCGTGGTTGACCAGCACGCCATAACCGCGGTTGGACAGATAAAATGGGATGTTTTTATACGAAATTTCCGACGCCGTGCCGCCGTCCTCGTTCCACGTATCCACAACCTGTCCGTTTTTGACGTAAGGGGTAAACCGTTCGCCCAGGCCATAGATGCATTCGCCCACGCCCAGGCCCAGCTGCTCGCGCATGAAATGCTGCCCGTCGGCGGTTTTGATGTAAGCAAAGTGCCGCTGGGCGCTCTGTGTCATCAGTTGCCCATCGTAATAAAACCGCGCCGCAAACGGGTTCTTTTCGATGCGCAGCAGCGTTTTGCCGGTGGCAAAGGTAAGCTCGCCGCCCAAATCGGCAATATCCACCTGTGTGGGCCGGCTATGGATGGTAAAATGCGGGCCTTTGTCTATCTGGCCTTTAAAGTGATCGATCTGCACGCGAATGACGTCAGGCAGCGGCGAAGTGTACCGCAGGATAAACAGCGGCGCATCCAGCGTGTTGCCGCGGTGCTCGATGTTGCGGTGCGCCACGTATACCGTCAGCGCCCCCTCTTGGATACGATAATCGCGCAGCTCCACCAAATAGTGCGGCGTAATGCCCGGCCGCATCAGCCAAAAGCCTTGTGTGAATTTCACGTCCGTATTCCTCCTTTGTGAGAAAACATATCCCTTTTATAGTATCATAGCACAGATTTTACGGCGGAAAAGCAAGAATATGCGCATGGCGCAAAAAGGATTTTCGCATCAGCGCAGTATCTGGCCGGCCTGTACGGCGGCGGTCCCTTTTTGCAGCGCCCGCAGCACCGCCTCTTCTGTCAGCTCCCCTATCTGCTGGCCTTCTTCGTCCAGCACCGTGACGACGTTGTACATGCCCGGCAAAAAAGAGTGTACCAGCGACGAGACCGTCTCGTCCCCGGCGGCGGCCAGATGGTTGACCGGCCGCGTGTGGCGCCGGCTGCCCCGCACGATGCCGGCCAGCAAATAAGGCGCCCGGCGATATTCGCGTACCGCCGCTATCAGCAAAAAAATGGCCACCAGAAACACCGAAAGGTTGATAATGCCAAAGAACAGCCCCCATACGCCGTAGGCGGCCAGCGCCACCGCCAGCACCATGCCCGCCAGCGCCCCGGCCCGCGTGGCTTTCACCGGCCCCAAAGGCCGCGCAAGCAGCGATCGCAGCACGCGCCCGCCGTCCAGCGGCAGTGCCGGCAGCAGGTTGAATACGCCCATCGTGGCATTGACGCTGACAAACAGCATCAGCGGGTATTCGGGCAGCGCAAAGAGCCAATCCAGCGCCAGCGCCGCCGTAATCAGCAGCATATTGCCCAGCGGGCCGGCCAGCGCAATGATGGCCTCGTCGCTGGGGCGGCCCTCGCCCAGCCCCTCCAGCGTGGCCACGCCGCCAAAGGGCATCAGCTCCACCTTTACGATCTCATAGCGCAAGATGGCCGCCACCGCCGTATGGCACATTTCGTGCGCCAGTACCACGGCGAAAACCAGCATAAAGATGTTGCCGTACCCGGTGATGGCCGCCGCCAGCAGCGCCACAATGAACAGCGGGTGCATGCAGATTGCGCACCCGCCCACGCGGCAGATAACCCAGCTTTTCATTGGGCGGTCTCCAGGTAGTCTTGGGCGGGTATTGCCGCACCGTCCTGATACACGAGAAAGCGAAGCTGCGTGCCGGCCGGCAATATGCCCAGGCTTTGCCCGGCGGCCACGTCGTCGCCGGCCTTTACCGTCGGTGTCAGGCCCGTGTACACCGTCTCAAACCCGCCGTTGTGCACCACGCGCACCAGCGTGCCATAGGTGGCGCTGTTGCCGGCGTAGAAGACACGCCCGGCGCCCACGGCGCTGACCGGCGCTTCGGTATCGGCCACCATGCTGATGGCGTAAGGCGCCTCGGTCTCGACAGACTGTATCGAGCCGCTGACCGGCAGCATAATCTTGTCGCTGGTGGGGTTGAACACCTCGGTGGTTTCGGGGAACAGATTGGTAACAAAGCGCAGCTTGCCCAGCGCCTTGTCCATATCGCTTTGGGCGCTGACGGCTATTTTTAAGCCCTGCAGCGCGTCGTTGGCGATGGGTAGATCAATGTTCTTCATGCCTATAATTACCAGGCAGATGGCGCCGCAGATGAACAGCTGCAGCGGCAGCTTGTCGGTGCCCTGCTCGTCCGCTTGCCCGGCGGCATAAGGCGCGCCCTCTCGCCGTGCGCTTCTGCGCCGGTGGGTCACGCTGCCGCGGCGGCTATAGCGCGCCTGCATTTCGCCCAGCTCGATGCGGGGTACATTCTCGTCTTTCATGGCGGCCCCTCCCGTAACATACCTCTATCCATGTATAAGCGCGAATAGCGAGGAATATGCTACGGCCCGGCTTGCTAAAACGGCCCTTAAGCCCTTTTTTTGACAGGCCTTTTGCGCCTCTGGCGCGTCACGGGCACAACAGGTGTCGGGGTGCGTTGCGCACAACGTTCGGCACGCAGGTGGCCCGGCGAATGAAAGCTGTTTTTTATCATATAAAGTGCAGCGCACGAAAGGACCGCCGCCGGTTAAAAGGTACGTCTCATCGGCCTAAAGGATACCTGGCCCCCTGCCAGCCTTCCTTTCCTTTTTCGCCGCGCCGGCGGGAAACCCTCAAAAGGTGCTACATCCTCTTTTTTTACTGCCCGTATCGCAACGCTTGGGCGGCGCAGGGCAATGGCAAAGCCGCGTTATGCGCAAAAAAAGAGGCGGAATTCCTATTCCACCCCATTCTTTGCCGGGCATTGCCCGGCCGGTCGCTGTTTTATCAATTAATCCTCGCTAATGGCGTTTGTCGGGCAGACGCCGGCGCAAGCGCCGCAGGAAATGCAGCTGTCGGCATCGATAAGATACTGGCTGTCCCCCTCAGAAATCGCGTTTACGGGGCACTCCGCTTCACAGGCGCCGCATTTGATGCATTCTTCCGAAATGCTATATGCCATGGGTTGTCACCTCCTTGGCCATATTAGGACTTATCCTCATCCCGCGCATATTTTAACAAAATAATACCTCCTTGTAAAGGCTAAACTTGGCGCGTCCGCCGCCGGACGGCCCAGACGCCGGGCAGGCTATTCTACCGTCACGCTTTTGGCCAGGTTTCGCGGCTTATCCACGTCATACCCGCGCTCCACGGCGCAATAGTAGGCCAGCAGCTGCGTGGGAATGACGCTCAGCAGCGGCGTCAGCAGCGCGTCGGTGCTCTCCACGTCGATGACATCGTCGGCCAAGTCCACGATAAGGCTGGCATCCTGCGGGCAGAGCGCCAGTACGTGGGCGCCCCGGGCCTTGACCTCCTTGATGTTGGACTCCATCTTTTCATACAGCCCCTTTTGCGTGGCCAGCGCGATGACCAGCGTACCCTCTTCGATGAGGGCAATGGGCCCGTGCTTCAGCTCGCCGGCGGCAAAGGCCTCCGAATGGATGTACGAAATCTCCTTGAGCTTGAGCGAACCCTCCATGGCGATGGGATAGTCCACATTGCGGCCCAGGAAGTAGGCGTCGCTTACGTTGCTGTGCTTGTGGGCGCAGCGCTTGATGAACTCCTCGGCGCCCAGCATCGTCTCCACCTGGGCGGGCAGCGCCTGCACGGCGGTGAATATCCGCTGCCATTCCTGCTGGGACAGGCTGCCGCGGATGCGGGCCATGTGCAGCATCAGCAGATAGATGCACAAAAGCTGCGTCGTGAACGCCTTGGTGGAGGCTACGGCGATCTCCGGCCCGGCCCACGTGTACATCACCGCGTCGGCCTCGCGGGAGACGGTGCTGCCCACGGCGTTGGTGATGGCCAGCACCCGCGCGCCCTGGGCCTTTGCCAGCCGCAGCGCCGCCAGCGTGTCGGCCGTCTCGCCGGATTGGCTGATGGCGATGAACAGATCCCCCTGCTGCACCAGCGGCGCGCGGTAGCGATATTCCGACGCCAGATCGGTCTCCACCGGCAGATGCAGCGCCTTTTCAAACGCGTATTTGGCCACAAATCCGGCGTGGGCGGCGGTGCCGCAGGCCACAATGACGATACGACGCAGCCCGCGCACCGTCTCCTCATCCAGCCCCAGCCCTTCGATGCATAGATCGCCGGTTTCGTCAATGCGGGGCGACAGCGTATCGCGCAGCGCTTTGGGCTCCTCATGGATTTCCTTGAG
>JAQVWW010000120.1 GCA_028709505.1 Eubacteriales bacterium | reverse complement strand
GGTTTGGCAGATTTTGCGTCTGGGCTTGCCCTCGGGCATTACCCAGGGCATCTTTTCCATGGCGATGATCGTCGTACAGTCGCTGACCAACAGCTTTGGCACATACCTGGTGGCCTGTAACACGGTGGTGATGCGCGTGGACGGCTTTGCCATGATGCCCAACTTCACCTTTGGCATCGCCATGACGACGTTTACCGGGCAAAATATCGGCGCCCGGCGGTTGGATCGCGTCGACGCCGGCACCAAGGCCGGCTTGCGCATGAGCATTGGCGTATCGGTGATACTGACGGTAGCCATCCTGTTTTTTGGCGAAACGATGATGCGCTGGTTTACCGATACCGAAGCCGTCATCGTGCTGGGCTTGCGTATGATGCGCATCATCGCCGTGGGCTATATTGCCATGAGCGTGACCCAGGTGCTTTCGGGCGTCATGCGCGGCGCCGGCGATACACTGACGCCCATGTGGATTTCGATGATTACGACGGTAGTCATCCGCGTGCCGGTGGCCTACGGCTGGGCGTTTCTGACCCGCACCGGCCAGGCGCTGTCCACCGGCTCGCCGGACTGCATCTTTTTTTCCATGCTGATATCCTGGATAATGGGCGCTGTAATAACGTCGCTGGTGTATCGCCGCGGCAAATGGCGCAATAAGGCCATCGCCGGCGATACGGAGCCGATGGTGGTGCTGGAATAGCCGGCGCGGCGGTTTAAACATAAGGACATGCATAAAATGCCCCGGGTAAAGTCCCGGGGCATTTTTGTGCGCTTCGTTATCGAAAGGGGCCTTTTTGCCTGCGGCCATGGCCTTGCCGCAGAGGCGCAGCCGTTACCGGCCGTCCGCCGGCGGGACCTTCCACAGCGTGTAAAAGCGCGTGAACTGCCGCGCTGTCACCAGCCTGGCGGTATCCGCGTCGTTTTTTTGCACAAACCGGTAGCCGGAACCCATCTGCTGCGAAAACTCCCAGCCGTCCCGTCCCAGCAATGCCTGCAGCGGCGCAATGCAGGCGCCGGACTTTGTGATGTAATACGCATAGGAAGCGTCGTCGTCGTAGCGTACGATGCCGGCGTCGCTTAGCGTAAGCCGGGCAATGCCCGCCAAAACCGCCGGCGTGTTGTGCTCCTGACGCAGCACCGGCGCCGCGTAACCCAGCGCGCCCAGCAGCACCAATATCGCCAGCAGCGCCAGCGCCGCCCGCAGAAACTTGCTCTTTGCCATCGGCTACCCTCCTGTTCTGCCGTTAGCATAGCACAGCGGCTGGCCGGCGGCAAACACCCTTGTTGCGTGTAAAAGGGGTATCCGCCAAATGCAAGCGGCGCGACGGCCGTTTATGGCCAGGCCGCGGGTTAGCATAAGGGTGCGAACAGTTGTTCAAATCTGAGCAAGGGAGGACGATATGATACGCGTCAGTACCCATCCCCACGACCCGGGTCTGCTGCTGTCTGACAAAGCGGTCAGCGAAGAAGCCTTTGTCCGCGAGGCCAAAAGCTGGTATAACCGCCTGCGCACCGCCATGCAGACCGACCTGGCCCGGTACCGGCGGAACGAAAAGTTCCTGCTGCTCAAGGACTGGGAGGGCGTTCCCGCCGCCCACCCCCACGAGCCGCAGCCGGTGACGCCGGTGCTGTTTTCCACCAAGGAGAACCTGCTGGCCGACATCAACGAGGCCCGCCCCACGGTGGAGGTGACCGCCCAGACGCCGGGATACGCCCAAAAGGCGCGGCGTATTGCCGACGTGGCGCAATTTTATCTGGCCAGACGGCAATTTTCCCGCAGCTTCGAAACGGCGTCGGACAACGCGCTGGTTTACGGTCCGTTCATTCTCGAAGTGTTCTGGGATCCGACGCTGCGCGGCGGGCAGGGCGATATCAACATACAGCCCTGCGATGTGCGCACGTTTCTGGCCGACCCCAACGTCGACGAAATCAACGACAGCCCCTGCGTCATCCGCCTGGGCGCCGCCCAGCGGGCGATGCTGATGGCGCTGTACCCCGACAAGGCGCAGCAGATTGCCCAGCAGGGCGGCAGCGACGATACGCCGCACGCCGGTGAGATGGACAAGGTGAGCGTGCTGGACTTCTGGTGGCGCGAATACCACGCGCCCGCCGACGCGCCGGCCCGCTTTACCGTCCATTTCGCCCGCATCTGCGGCGATGTGTTGCTGGAAAAGAAGCTGGACGTCTATGCCCACGGCCGTTATCCCTTTTGCATCAACAGCGTCTTTCGCGTGCCGGGAAAGCTCTTTGGCATGTCGCTGTACGACGTGTTTGCCGACACACAGTCGGTCATCGACGTACTGGATCAGGCGGTGGTCAAAAACGCGCTGATGGCCAGCCATCCCAAAAAGCTGGTAGCCCGCCGCGCCGGCGTCGACCGCGAGAGCCTGTCGGACATGCTCTGTGAGATAGTCGAAGCCGACAGCATTACGCCCGACGCGCTGCGCTGGCAGGAGACGCTGCCGCTGCCGCCGCAGATTCCTACCATGCTGGCCAACAAAATTATGATGCTCAAGGACGAGTCGGGTCAGAACCAGTTTAATCGTGGCGAAGGCGGGCGCGGCGTCACCGCCGCCAGCGCCATTGCCTACCTGCAGGAGGCCGGCTCCAAGCGGTCGCGGCTGATCATCAGCCGCATCTATGAGGCGGTGCAAGACGCCGCCGAGCTGCTGGTGGCGCTGATAGCCGAACGCGTTAACCCCTACGACGTGTTTGTCATCACCAACGAGCTGGGCGCCAGCCAAGAGGTGCGCCTGCAGGCTGACGACTTTGTGCTGCCCGACAACCAGCACCTGGCCTACACCGTCAATATCCGTGTGGAAAAGGAGATTGGCCGCCAAAGCACGCTGTTTAACGAGCTGATGACGCAGCTGATTGACAGCGGCCGTGTGACACCGGCCATCGGCTTTGCCGCCATGAACATCCCCAATAAACAGGTGGTACTCAAAGCGTTGGCCGATTCAGCGGCGCCGGAAGACACCCCGCAACAGCAGAAAGGAGCACCCCATGAAGGATAAAAACACAACTGCCGATAAGCCGGTCGCCCAGCCGGCGCAGCAGACGCCCGATGAGACGGCCCGGCCGGATAACGACAGGACGGCGGCGTTTGTAGAGGACGTCAGCGCCCAGCTGGCACAGCTGATGGACATCGGCCTGGTCAAAGACCCCGCCGAGTTCTCGCAGGCCATCCAGAGCGACCCGGCGCTGCTGCAGCGCTTACTGGACGGCGATACGGTGCTGGAGGCGCTGGGCGAGGCATTCCTGGCCAACCGGCAGGAAGAGGCCCGTCAGGAGGGGCTAAAGCTGCGTAAAGCCCGCAACACCACCGTTCCCACGCCCATCAAAGCCGCCGCCGGCACCACCGCCATCGACCCGGCAAACTTTACCGCCGGTGAGATGAAGTCCATCGAGGAAAAGCTCAACCGCGGCGAGAAGGTTTATCTGGGATAGGCGCCATGAGTATTTACGAACTGGATACGCTGACGCTGGCCTATGCCCGGCTGGAGGACACGCCCGAGAACCGCGCAGCGCTGTCGGCGCTGTTTCTGCAGGCCTATAACGAAGCCTATGCCGCCATCGTGCAGGAAAAGATTCAGCCGGTGCGCCGCGAGGCGCTGACGCTGGACGATGACGCGGCGTTTGCCTGCGCGGCGCTGGCATACCCGGTCCAGCGGATTTTACAGGTGGAGGACGCGGCCGGTAGGGCGCTGGAGCGGCAAATGGATGAATACGGCGTTTGCCACGTGCCGGGATATGCCGGCCGGCAGGTATGGGTGCACTACCGGTATCTGCCCCGGCCGCTGGGCGCCGACGATGCCGACGGGCCCGTGCTGTTAAATGCCGCCAACCACGGCGCGCTGAGCCTCTTTGCCGCGGCGCGGTATCATGCCACCGAAATGCAGCTGGCCCGTAGCGAATTCTTCATGCAGAAGGATTATGAGGCCGTGGCGGGCATCCGCCGGGTAGAAGACGGCGCACGCACGCGCTTTGCCGCGCACTACCCGCCGGCGCCGCGGTAGAAAGGAGGAATATGGCCATCACAGTGGAGCAACAGATGGAGGTTTTCCGCAAGCAACTGCAGGCCGAGGTGGACGCGGCGCTCAGCCGATACGAAAGCCAGGCCGATGCCCGCTTGCAGAGCCAACTGTTGGATATTGATACGCAAAAAGGCCGGCTGGAGCGCGATTACGCCGCCTACGAGCAACAGACCACGCAGCGGCTGCTCGCGGACATCCAAAGCATGGCCCAGAGCTATCGGCAGGACGCGCTGGCACGCGGCATGGCCCGCTCCAGCTACGCGCTGGATCGCAACGCCGAGGGCGAAGGCTCGCTGCGGCTGGCGGTGACGCAGGCGCTGACCCGGGCGGCCGACGAAAAGCAGGCCCAGGCGGCCGATTTGGACAAGCAGGGGTTGCTGTACCGCACCCAATATCAACAGGAGCTGGCCGCCGAACGCAACGCCCAAAGCAACAGCTTAACCGCACAACTGACCCAATGGCAGCTGAACATGCTCTCGGAGCAGGCAAAGGCCGAGGCCGAGGCGGCGGCGCGGGCCACGCGGTACTCCGGCGGATCGTCGGCCGGCTCACAGACCCCAGACAAAAAGACCGAAACCGTCAAAACGCCTTCGCTGAACGTCGAAAAGCTGACGCGGTTGTTTCAACGGGAGTATGCCGACTATCCCTATCTCAGCACCAAATAAAAGCACCGGTATGGCAAAAAGAGGGCGCGAAAGCGCCCTCTGAGCTTGTCAAAAGGTCCTGCGGCCTTTTTATGACAAGCTTTTCACCCCTATGACGCGTCAGCGGGCCGACATGGCATCGAGTGAAAAACATCGGTTTCTCGTTGCTTTCAGCTCTATATACAGCTGTCGCTTAAGCGCGGAAAAATGACTTTACTTTTATAACTCAAAAATCAAACCTTAGAGGTTTTTCGACACGCTGAGAGGGCGCAAAAGCGCCCTCTTTTTGCCGCGCAAAAGCGCAGCGCCCGGGGCAAAACGGTGTATTGAGTTTGGCGCTAACAGAGCCGCAACAGGCGGCGAAGACGCGCGGGCGAGCGCTGATTTGGGCGACTCTTTTCTTGGGCCTGTATCGGTAAACGGCGCGATCCTCTTTCCTTCGCGCCGACGGTGCTGTATCATGAAGGGCAGCCAAGCAATGGGGGGAGAGAGGGTATGTCGCTGACCTATGGGCAAAGGGTGTACGCGCTGGTGC
>JAQVWW010000119.1 GCA_028709505.1 Eubacteriales bacterium | reverse complement strand
TGGAGGCGGCCTTCGTATCCAAAGGCGAGTCGGTGTTCGCCGGTAAGATGGGCACGCCCATCGCTTCGGCCAAAGTCAGCGCCGTGGACGACGCCACGCTGCCCAACGCCTGGGGATCGGGCAATATGGACGACGAAGGCAGCCCCACCCGGCGCAACCTGCTCATCGAGAACGGCGTACTCAAGAGCTATCTGGTAGACCGCTTAAGCGCGCTGCGCATGGGCGGCGCATCCAACGGCGCCGGCCGGCGCCAGTCCTACCGCTATGCGCCCACATCGCGCATGTCCAATACGTACATTCTGCCCGGAAACGACGACGAGGACGAGATGCTCTCGACGATGGGCGACGGCCTGTACTGTAAAAAAATGGGCGGCGGTTCGGTCAACGTACAGACCAGTGAGTTTAACTTTTCGGTGTCCGAAGCGTATCTGGTGCGCGGCGGCAAGATAGACCGTCCGGTGCGCGGCGCCACGCTCATCGGCAAGGGCAGCGAGATATTGCACAAAATAGACCGCGTCGGCGGCGACTTCGAGGCCGCGCAAGGCATGTGCGGCGCCGCCTCGGGCAACATTCCCGCCGATGTGGGCCAGCCCACGCTGCGCGTGTCGGAAATCACCGTAGGCGGTCAGAAGGGGGAATAACATGCAACAGAAGGCATTTATCGAATTGGTCATGGCCAAGGCCAAAGAGCGGGGCATAGCCCAGTGGGAGCTGTACGCGGCCCGGGGCGAGAGCGTTAAGGTAAACATCTACAAGGGCCAGGTGGAGGACTACAAGGTGAACACGTCGCTGGGCATCTCGCTGCGAGTGCTGCAGGAGGGCCGCGTGGGCTACGCCTATACCGAGGCGCTGGACGAGGACGCGGCGGACTTTTTGCTGAACCGGGCCCGGCAGAACTCCGGCGTGGTAGAAAGCGACGACCCGCAACAGATCTTCGCCGGATCGGCCGGGTACGAGCCGGTGGACAGCTATTCGCCCAAGCTTGCGGCGCTGACGCCCCAGTGGAAAATTGAAGCGGCCATGGGCATGGAAAAGGCCGCCTGGGCGGCGTCGGACAAGGTAAAGACCGTCAGCGCCTGCACGCTGCAGAGCGTCGAGTACGACGTGACGATAGTCAATTGCACCGGCCTTTCGCTGACGCACAACGGCAACGCGCTGTATGCCTATGTGGAGGCGGCGGTACAGGATGGCGATGCGGTGCAGACGGCGTTGGCCTATGGCTGCTATACCGGCGCCGAGGATTTCGATTTTGACGGCATCGCCCGCCGGGCGGTGTCGCTGGCTCTGGATAAGTGCGCCGCCGTCAAAGTGCCTTCGGGCAACCGCAGCGTGGCCATCGAAAACGAGGCCTTCTGCGATATCCTGGAGACCTATTCGGGTATTTTTAGCGCCGAGAACACGCAAAAAGGCATGTCCCGGCTGGCCGGTAAGGAAGGCCAGCGCATTGCGTCGGAGGTGTTTAGCCTGATGGACGACCCGCTGCTGCGCGGCGGGCTGCAGAGCCGTCCCTTTGACGACGAGGGCGTGGCCACCTATACCAAAGCGGTGGTCGAACACGGCGTGCTCAAGACGCTGCTGCACAACCTAAAGACCGCCGCCAAGCAGCGCGTGACCACCACCGGCAACGCGGCCAAAGCCGGCGCCGCGGCGCCCATCGTCGTGTCGCCGTCCAACTTTTATGTAAAGCCCGGCACGCTGTCCCAGCAGCAGTTGCTCCAAGAGATGGGTCAGGGCCTGCTCATCACCGAGGTGCAGGGCCTGCATGCCGGCGCCAACATGGTAAGCGGCGACTTTTCGCTGGCCGCCCGCGGCTTTTTGGTGGAAAATGGCGTGCGCGGCGCGGCGGTGGACGAGATAACCGTAGCCGGCAACTTTTATGAGCTGCTGCAGGATATCGTGGCGGTGGGCAGCGATCTGAAGTTTAGCATGCCGTCCCAAAGCTATGTGGGCGCGCCGACGGTGCTGATCAAAAAGCTGGCCGTATCCGGCCAGTAACCCACTCCCGGGCAAGGTTGACCGGCGCGGTAAGACGCATCGCGCCGGTCTTTTTGAAAAGGCCGGTATTGCCGGGGTGAAAGGAGGGGATTTTTTTTGCATCCCACTCTTGCATTTTTATTCCGTATCGTGTAATATGTATTTCGCCCGATGGATATGCGCCAGGCGCGCCATACGGTGCTTTGGCTCAGTTGGTAGAGCACCTCGTTCACATCGAGGGGGCCACAGGTTCGAGTCCTGTAAGCACCACCAGAAAACTGCCGATTGATATCGGCAGTTTTTTATTAATCTGTTTGGAATAGAAGGATATGGGTTTTGCAGGGCAAAACGCCATTTGCCACTTTACCGTAACAATAGCGCAAAGGGTTTTCGCAAGAAACCCTTTGCGCGCAAAATAACCCTGTGCTATACTGGGATTTCGAGCTAACGCAGGCATTTTACTATCCCACCCTAAACAGACGGACGGTAGAAGGAATCGTGCCGGCGCGGGTGAAACCCGTCGCTTTGCGTGCGCTGCTCGTATGCGGGCGGCCTTGGGGTCGACCCGTATCGCAGGCACGGTGTAAAAATGCGCGCCTTCGAGCAATCCATCCAGTATCAGCGGGCTCTTAGGCGGCCGGCGGGAGCGGCGCTGCGGGGTTTTTTGCTTTGTATACCCGCCTTTTGCCTGCCGTGGGCAAGCTTCGTTGTTTGCCGGGCGCGGCCTGCGCTTGATACCAAAGAGAGGAAACACGATGCCATACAATCCCGCTGACTACACCATCATAGACGCCCACGCCCACATTTTCCCGGCGAAGATTGCCCAAAAGGCCACGCGAGCTATCGGCAAATTTTACGACATACCCATGCAAGACGGCAGCGGCCTGGCCGAGACGCTGGTACAGGAGGGCGGTAAAATCGGCGTGCACCGCTATCTGGTCTGCTCCACCGCCACTACGCCGGCCCAGGTACATAGCATCAACGATTTTATCGCCGGAACCTGCCGGCAATATCCGCAGTTTGTCGGGCTGGCCACGCTGCACCCGGCTATGGACAGGCCCGACGACGAAATTGACCGGATTGTGGCGCTGGGGTTGCACGGCGTCAAGCTGCATCCGGATTTTCAGCAGTTCAACATCGACGACCCGGCGGCTTTGCCTATCTACCGCCGCCTGGCGCGGGAGGGTCTGCCGGTGCTGTTCCACACCGGCGACGCGCGCTACGACTATTCGGCTCCGGTTCGGCTGCGCCGCGTGCTGGACGATGTGGCCGGCTTGACCGCCATTGCCGCCCATTTTGGCGGCTATCAGCGCTGGAGCGAGGCCCGCAGCGTGCTTACGCACCCCAACGTATATTTTGACACATCCAGTTCGCTGTTCGCGCTGCGCGCCGACGAAGCGGCGGACATGCTGCGCGAATACGGCGCGCAAAAATGCATGTTCGGCACGGACTTCCCCATGTGGAACCCGGCCGAGGAGCTAGAGCGCTTCCTGCAACTGCCGCTGAGCGAAGACGAGCGCCGCCAGGTGCTGGGAAAAACCTTCTGCGCTTTATTTGGGGCGCTGGAGGGGCAATAGCGTGGAGCGATCTCTGCAAAGGTCACGCTTTGCGGTTCGCGCTGTCTGGTTGGGCAAATACGCTTGCCATGGGCCAGGTTCATGGTAAGGCTTTGGTCAATTGTGCCGGTCGTTCTTAAAAAGGCCGGCTTTTTTTGACGTCGGCGCCTCGGAAAAAGGCCGACGGCGCAAGATGGGCCTTGCACAACGGGCGGTAAAATGCAAGGAACAAAAGTTCTTTGTTTGGTACACTGGCGACAGAGAGGAGGGATATGCGATGACATGGCTGGAACGGATGAACCGCACGCTGGACTACATCGAAGAGAATTTAAACGGGCACATCGACTACAACCGGGCGGCGCAGCTGGCGTGCTATTCGGTTTCCCATCTGCAGCGCGTGTTTGCTCTCATGGCCGACATGCCGTTGGGAGAATACATTCGCCGGCGGCGGCTGACCATGGCGGCCTTTGAGCTGCAAAACAGCGCCATTAAGGTGATCGATGTGGCTATGAAGTACGGCTACGATTCTCCCGAAGCTTTTGCCCGGGCGTTTCACAACCTGCACGGCGCCACGCCGTCGTCTGCGCGCGACGAGGGCGTGCGCCTGAAGGCCTATCCGCGTATTTCTTTTCTACTTACCATCAAAGGAGCGGTTCCTATGGACTACAGAATCGAAACATCCCAAGCGTTTGACATCTACGGGCTGGAAGGAATCTTTGACACCGAAGGCGGCCAAAACCTGCGCGACATCCCACAATTTTGGCTGCAGGTGATGCAGGACGGCCGGTTTGACCGACTGCTGGCCTCCACCGGCCAGAGCGTAGACCCCGATGGCCTGTGCCTGCTCAACGCCGTCTGCGATTACCGTGAATTGCCGGGCACCCGGTTCCCCTACATGATATTTGCCCGCAGAACGCCCGAAAGTAAGCCTGAAGGGTACGTGCAGGTTACCGTGCCGGCGGCCACGTGGGCTGTTTTTACCAGCGAACGCCACGGCCAAGAGCAGACCAGCGCCGTGACGCAGGACCTCATCAAACGTGTCTATACCGAGTGGCTGCCCACCGCCGGTTACGATATCCTAAGCGGGTACGAGCTGGAACTGTATTACGGCACCGGCGAGAACTGCCGCGTGGAAGCGCGGATGCGCGTGGAACCGAAAAATTGACGCCCTAGCAAAAGGCGTATTGTTGCCCGATGGAAAGGCCCTTTCGCCGTGCCGGAAGGGCCTTTTTGCGTTATCCACGGCGTAGCTTGAAAGAATATTTTTGAAAAAATGGTAAAAACTATTGACAAGGCGGCGGGTGGGTGGTATAAATAGAATTGTAGTTAGCACTCAACGAGTGAGAGCGCTAACAAAACAAAAATAGTAAAGGAGTTGTTGATCATGGCAGGACTGGTACCGTTTAACCGGAAGAGCAACGCATTGAGCACGAATTTTGACGACATGTATCGTAACATGCTCGATGACTTTTTTGCGCTGGATTGGCCGCTGCGCCGCGGCCTGGCGGCCGACACCTTTAAGGTGGACGTGCGCGAGGACGATACGGCATACACCGTCGAGGCCGAGTTGCCCGGCGTAAAGAAGGAAGATATCGACATCCAGATGGATGACGGGCGGCTGCGCATCGCTGTGAACAGCGCCCAGGAAACCGAGCAGCGAGACAAAAACTACATCCACAAGGAACGGCGCTACGCTTCGATGAGCCGCCACATTTACCTGGAGAACGCCCAAGCGCAGGACGTTAAGGCCAAGCTGGCCGACGGCGTGCTGTGCATCAGC
>JAQVWW010000118.1 GCA_028709505.1 Eubacteriales bacterium | reverse complement strand
CCGGGTCTGTGGGGGTGGGCCGGGCGCAATCCCGGCCAGATGCTATGACGGCAAGGCGGTGTTTTACCACAGCCTTGCCGTTTGTTGTTAACAAATTCGCATCCGGGGCGACGTTTTTTTACGGCGGGTAAGGCGCCGGCGGCGACCGTCCTTTGATTTTTAGTAAAAATCTGCTCGGCCTATTGCAAACTTTATTTTTTATTATATAATAATATCAAGTCCTAATAACGAAAGAATCCGAATAAGAAAGTATGGTGACGGCGTGCAATTCAAGACAATACTGCTTACGGGACTGGGTTTTTTGTTCCTGGCGCTGGGCGCCATAGGCCTATTGCTGCCGGTATGGCCCACAACCCCTTTTGTTTTGGTTTCGGTCGCGTGCTTTTCCTCATCGCCGCATATCAAAGCCCGCATCATGAAAATTCATTTTTTTAAGGAGCATATTGAAAACTACGAGAGCAGAACCGGCCTTTCACGAAAAACCGTTTGGAAGAGCCTGGGCTGGTTATGGGGCATGCTGCTGCTTTCCATCGTGTTATTAAAAAACGGTTGGCTCTCGCTTTTGCTTTTTTTAATTGGCGCCGCGGTTACCACGCATATTCTTTATATAGCCAAGGCCAAAGAAAAAAAGGCGGGAAAAACAGAATGAAACGTGTTTTTGGAACCGTCGAAGCGGTGTTTGACGTGGCATACCTGGCTGCGGTAGTACTTCTTGGTTTGGCGCTTTTAGCCGGCGCCGCGGGCAATACGGCGCGGCTGCTGGCCGGCGCGATGGCTTTGGTTTTGGCCGGCGGCGACGCCTGCCACCTGGCGCCGCGTATCCTCGTCATCAAAACCGGCAATGAGGAGAGGTTTCGCCGGGCGCTGGGCCGTGGCAAGCAGGTGGCGTCCATCACGATGACGGTCTATTATCTGCTGCTGTGGCAGATTGGGCTGCTGGTTTTCGCGCCGGAAAACATAAAGGGTTGGTCCTATACGGTATATCTGCTGGCGGCGGTGCGCATTGTGCTTTGCCTGCTGCGCCAAAATAAATGGGAACAACGCCATCCTCCCCTCCTCTGGGGGCTTTGGCGCAACCTTCCGTTTTTTCTGCAAGGCGTGGTGGTGGCCGGGCTGTACTTTTTGCAAAGAAACACGGCGCCGCAGCTGGCCATGATGTGGCCGGCCATCGCCGTTAGCTTCGCGTTTTATTTGCCCGTTGTTTTATGGGTAGCGAAAAACCCTAAAATTGGCATGCTGATGCTGCCCAAGAGCTGTGCTTATGTGTGGATGGTGGCAATATGCCTGTCATTATAAGACGCAAACATCCCCAGGATCGTTGCGTATAGAAAGAAAGGAAGGAGCAGTATCATGAAGGACTACAAGAAACTGACGAACGAGGTAGGCGCCCCGGTAGCCGACAACGAGAACGCCATTACCGCCGGTCCGCGAGGCCCGGTTGTGATGCAGGACGTGTGGCTGATGGAAAAAATGGCCCACTTTAACCGCGAGGTCATCCCCGAACGCCGGATGCACGCCAAAGGATGGGGGGCTTATGGGAAGCTTACCGTAACCCATGACATCTCCCGCTACACGAAGGCGAAGGTTCTGCAACCCGGCGCCCAAACGGAGCTGTTTATTCGCTTCTCCACCGTTGCCGGCGAACGCGGCGCCGCCGACGCCGAGCGCGACATCCGCGGCGTTGCCGTCAAGTTCTACACCGAGGAAGGCAACTGGGATTTGGTGGGCAACAACACGCCTACGTTCTTTATCCGCGACGTGCACAACTTCTCCGACTTGAACCGCGCCGTAAAACGCGACCCGCGCACCGGCCGGCGTTCGGCCCAGAATAACTGGGATTTCTGGACGCTGCTGCCCGAATGCTTCCACCAGATCACCGTCGTCATGAGCGATCGGGGCATTCCGGCTTCGTTTCGCAACATGCACTTTTTTGGCGAACACACCTTTTCGTTCTACAACGACAAGAATGAGCGCGTCTGGTGCAAGTTCCACTTTAAGACGCAGCAGGGCATCAAAAACCTGTCCAACGCCGAAGCGGCAAAAATCAACGGCATGGACCGCGAATACCACGGCAAAGACCTGTACGAGGCCATCGAGCGCGGCGATTTCCCCAAGTGGACCATGTACGTGCAGATTATGACCGAAGAACAGGCGAAAAACCACTATGAAAACCCCTTTGACATCACGAAGGTATGGCGCCATGCCGAATACCCGCTTATTGAAGTGGGCGTGCTGGAACTGAACCGCAACCCGGAGAACTTTTTTGCCGAAGTGGAGCAGGCCGCCTTTACGCCGGCGCACGTGGTGCCCGGCATCGGCTTTAGCCCCGATCGCTTTTTGCAGGGCAGGCTGTTCTCCTACGGCGACGCGCAGCGTTACCGCCTGGGCGTCAACCACAACCTTATCCCGGTGAACCGCGCGAAAGTGGACGTAAACCAATATCACCGTGACGGCGCCATGCGCGTGGACGGCAACTACGGCGGCGCGCCGGCGTATACGCCCAACAGCTACGGCGCCTGGACCGCCCAGCCCGAAGTGATGGAGCCGCCGCTGGATCTGGAAGGCGCCATGTACCGCTACGACCCGAAGGACGACCCCACCGATGATTGCTTCCGTGCCGGCGGCAATTTGTGGCGCGTGCTGACCGAAGACAAGAAGCAGATCCTCATCGAAAACACCGCCGAGGATATGGCGTCGGTCACCGAAAACATCAAATACCGCCATGCGGCCCATTGCTATCTGGCCGACCCCGAATACGGTGAGCGCTTCACCAAGGCCGCCGGGCTGGACATGGATAAAGTAAAGGAGCGTTCCAAGCTGGATCACAAAGGTTTGGAGCAGGCCACCCTTTCCGGCTCCATGTAAGCGACCAGCAAATCGTTATGAAGCGGCAACGACAGACCAAACAGCGTCAGCTGGTTTTGGCGGCGGTCCGGGCGCGCCGCGACCATCCCAGCGCGGACCAGATTTATCTGGACGTGCGAGCCATCGACGATAAAATCAGTCGCGGCACCGTCTATCGGAATTTAAACGTTTTAGCCCGGCAGCATGAAATCCTGCACGTGAAGCTGCTCCAGACCGATCGGTTTGAGGCCCGGCTGGATGCACACTATCACGCAATATGCACCGGATGCGGCGCCGTAAGCGATGTACCGGGGCCCTACCACGTGCAGATGGACGAGCAGGCGGCCGAAAAAACGGGGTATGCTATTGCGCGACACCGCACCCTCTTTGAAGGCCTGTGCCCGGACTGCAGAAACAAAGACACATAAACAAAGCGCCCAACAGCAAAACAGCCCGCCCCATTTGGCGGGTTGTTTTGCTTTGTGCGCTTTTGCTAAAAAGCGCCGCAAAGCAATATTTTCCGGTGGGCGCCCCGACGAAGGGTCGACACAACGTCTGCGCGGCACCCGGCAGCTTGCAGCCGGGCATGAATATGTCTTAGCGCGTAGTCATACCTATTATCAAAGGATACACGAGTTTGATCAAATGGGTGTGGATAGTATGTTTAAAAAAATCCCCAGATGGCTGGTAATTCCGCTTTATGTGCTGCCAATATGCGGTATCTTTTTTCTATATCTGTGGATAAGCATACGGTCCATTCTGTCGGAACAGTCGCAATCCACGCTTGAAAGCCAAACAGCGCAGGCCACCGCTGTGCCGGCTGCGCTGCGGGCACCATATCTTGCGGCGCCGCAGGAGGATGTGCCGGCCGCGCAGACAGCGCATAATTCGGCGCAAAGCGGCGGCATGACCGGCGCACCCGGCGAAAGCGAGCCGGCCGCAGCGGCGCAATGGAGGGTGATTGAGCAGAGCCAAAGCTATAACGGCGAACTTCAATATTACAGCCCAAGCAACGTAAGCCTACAGGACAACCGCGTCGTCATTACGGCAAAAGAGGAGTTTCTTGGCGATAAGCGCTATACGTCCGGGATGGTGCAGAGCAATGACGCTTATCTTTACGGCAGGTTTTCTTTTGTCATAAGCGTGGCTCAAGGGAAAGGCCTGTTCCCGGCGATCTGGCTTATGCCTGTGGCCAACAGCATGTTCCCCGAGATTGATATCTTCGAGATGGTGGGCAGTACGCCCGACGAGTTCTATGGCGTTGTACACTATCAGGACGGCGCTGTCCAAAAGCGCGACTACTTCAAAACCCAAGTGGAAAAGAAGGAGACCCATCTGGTGGAGCTGGAGTGGCGCGAAACCAAGCTAAGCTGGTTTATAGACGGCGTGTGTGTGCTAGAGAGCGCCCAATACGTTCCCAACGAGTATATGTACCTTATTGTAAACCAGGCCGTAGGCGGCACATGGCCTGGTTCACCGGATGAGGACACGGAGTTCCCGGCGACGTTCACACTGGAATCGTGGTCAATTTTGCCGGAACGGAGTCAACCGCGATGATAATAGCCCTCGTCACGCTCTGCACGTTCTTAAGCACATTTTTTGCCATGCTGCACTTCATATGCTCTTTTGGCTACCGCAAAGAGCCTGAGCGCGTGCCAAAAAAAATGCTGGGATTTTCCCTGATCATTCCCTGTTACAACGAGGAGCCCATCATCAAGAACACGCTCGACGGCGTTTTGCGGCTGCAGTACCGAAACTATGAAGCGATATTCATAAACGACGGCTCCATGGACAACAGCATGCCCGTCTTTTTCGATCTGCTGACGCTGGTGCCCTTTCCCTGCGACGGGGCCGAGCGTTACCCGGGGTTTAAAGGCATGTACCGCTCGGCAACGCATCCGAACATCTATGTGATAAACAAGCAAAACAGCGGTAAGGCCGACAGCCTCAATGTGGGCATTGCGCTGAGCAGCAAGGAAATCATCGTAACGCTGGACGGGGATAGCGTGCTGGAAAAAGACGCGCTCTACGTGATGAACCGCGTTTTTCAGGACAGCGAAGTCATCGCCTCGGGCGGCGCGGTGCATGTGATGCAGTATTTCTTTATGGACAAGCGCAAGCCGCCGCTGATTGCGCTGCAGGCGGTGGATTATATCAAGGGCTTTTACGTCTATAAGCCGTCGCTGTGCATAAACAACGCGCTCAATATCATTTCCGGCGCGTTCGGCGTGTTTCGCAAGGACGCGCTCAAAGAAGTGGGCGGCTTTCGAAACGGCCTGGGCGAGGATATCGACATCACCATACGCCTGCAAGAATACGCGCAGAAACATAAAAAAATTATCACGTATACGATGGACGCCATCTGCTACACCGAATGTCCGCAGACGTGGAAGGACTTGCAGAGGCAGCGCGTAAGATGGCAAAAAGCGTTTTGGGACGCCGTGGTGCACAACAAACAATACCTCTTT
>JAQVWW010000117.1 GCA_028709505.1 Eubacteriales bacterium | reverse complement strand
CGATAGGGGCGGCGGCTGTCGGCTTGTTTTTCGGCAAGGCACGTCCCTCCCCAACGTCATAATGGTGTAAGCTTGCGGATGATAGTAAAATTATACCGAGTTTGGAGGCCAGCCACAAGGATATTTTCTTGGCCGACGGCACAGCGGGCGTCGCGCCCGGCCCAGATGCCTTTGCCTTTGTCGCCCGCGACAAAGGTATCTTGACAGCGCGGTGGGCTGCGCGGTATACTGAAGCGAATTTATCAAAAGGGGGCAATGCACGATGAAAAAAACCATGTTTGCGCGCAACGGCATGGCTCCCGGCGGGATGCGCTGACACCGATCTGTGGTTTGCGCTGTCCGCGGGGCGATGCCCCGCGTTTTTTTATGCCCAAATCACAGCAAAGGAGCAAAAAACTGTATGTCGTCCCGATTTCGAAAATTTCTTTCGTACTATAAACCGTATAGTGGCCTGCTGGTTGCCGACTTAGCCTGTGCGCTGGTTGTGGCGGCGGTGTCGGTGGTGCTGCCGCTGCTGGTGCAGCATATCGCCAAAGATATTGTGGCCAGCGGCTTGCCCGATGCGCTCACACGGGTTTATTGGGTGGGTCTGGCCATGGTGGCCCTCATCCTCGTACATATGTTTGCCGAGATGTTCGTCGACTACCAGGGGCACGGCATGGGTGCTATGATAGAGCGCGACCTGCGCCGTGAGCTTTACGATCATTATCTGTCGCTATCCTTTGGCTTTTATGACGAGCAGCGCGTGGGGCAGCTGATGAGCCGGCTGACCCACGATCTGCTATCGTTGGCCGAGCTTTACCACCACGGGCCCGAGGATCTGGCGCTGGCGGTGTTAAAGTTTGCCGGCGCGCTGGTGGTGCTGCTCAAGATTCATGTGAAGCTGACCTTGGTGGTACTGGCCTTTATGCCGGCGATGGCGCTGCTCTCCATTCTGTTTAACCGCAAAATGAACGCGGCGCTGCGCCAAAGCCGCGAAGCCGTCGGCGATATCAACGCCAAGGTGGAGGACACCCTTTCGGGTATCCGCGTGGTCAAAGCTTTTGCCAACGAGGAGCTGGAGCGCAACCGGTTCGCCGCGCTCAACCAGCGCTTTTTAGAAAGCCGCAAGCTGGGCTACCGCAGCGAGGCCACCTACTATTCGCCCTTTACGGCGGTGACGCAGCTGGTCAGCGCCGCCGTGGTGGTGGTAGGAGGCGCCGGCATCCTCAAGGCCCAGATGGACGTGGAGGATTTGCTGACGTTCACGCTGCTGGTGACAAATTTCATCGAGCCCATACGGGGCATTACCAACTTTGCCCGGCTGTATCAGGAGGGCTTTACCGGCTTTGACCGCTTTATGGAGATGATGCGCGTCGCCCCGGACATTGCGGACGCGCCCGGCGCGCGCAGCCTGGGCCGCGTACGCGGCGAGATTACCTTTGACCGCGTAAGTTTCGGCTACCAAAGCCGCGAAGGCAGCGTCATAAGCGATCTCCGGCTGCACATCGCCGCCGGCGAGTATGTGGCGCTGGTCGGCCCGTCGGGCGCCGGCAAATCGACGCTGTTTTCGCTGATTCCGCGGTTTTATGACGTGACGCAGGGCGCCGTATTGCTGGACGGGCAAGACATCCGGGGCATCAAGCTGCGCGAACTGCGCCGCAGCATCGGCATCGTACAGCAGGATACCTACCTGTACGCCGGCACGGTGTTGGAGAACATCGGCTTTGGAAAGCCCGGCGCGTCCCGGGACGACATCGTCCGGGCCGCCCGCCTGGCCAACGCCCACGATTTTATCACGGCGCTGCCCCAGGGCTACGATACCGACGTGGGTCAGCGCGGCGTCAAGCTATCGGGCGGCCAGCGCCAGCGTCTTTCCATCGCCCGCGTCTTCCTGCAGGATCCGCCGGTCATCCTCTTTGACGAGGCCACCAGCGCGCTGGACAACGAAAGCGAGAAGGCGGTGCAGGAGTCGCTGGAACGGCTGGCCCGGGGCCGTACCACACTGGTCATCGCCCACCGGCTCTCGACGATTCGCAAGGCGCAGCGGGTTCTGGTGCTTACCGAGCGGGGCATCGCCGAACAGGGCACCCACAGGCAGCTGCTGGCGCAGGGCGGCGAATACGCCCGATTGTATCGCATGCAGTTTGAAACCTAAGGCCCGGGGAAGGCGCAGATACAAGGGCCGCGCCCGGCACGGCGCGGCCTTTTTTGCCGGGCTCGCTTTTAGGCAGCCCCGGGCTTGAGCCGCAACGGTACCGATAAAGGCGCCTGCGCATGCCGGGAGCCTTGTAGCAGAACCGTCGCCCGCAAAACACAAAGGGCGGTTTTCGGCGCCCGGTGGACAAAAATGCCTCTTTGCCGCCCCAGCCCCTTCTGCTACAATCAAAAGGGATTATTTGGATAGAGGGAGAGCGACCATGTTATCGTTACAGGATATGCAGGACATGCAGCGCGCGCTGCAGGATAAGCACAAGGGCCAGTGGAGCCAGCTGACGCCGCAGTATGGCAGAAGCTGCCTTCTGTGGGCGGTAGAGGAATTCGGCGAGGTGGTTTCGGTCATCAAAAAGCGCGGCGAAGGCGAGATTATGCACAACCCGCAGGTGCGCGCCGCCTTTGTGGAGGAGTTTGCCGACGTGCTGATGTTTTTAAACGACGCGCTGCTGTGCTACGATATCTCGGCCCGGGAGCTGTCCGCCGCCTACGAAGAAAAGCACAACAGGAATATGGGGCGGGATTGGAACGCCGACGATAAGGACTACCTGCCGGCGAAATAGCCGCAGGAGCGATGGAGGGAAAACCATGGAATATACGCAGATAAACGCCCAGACCATAGACCGCTGGGTGCAAGAGGGCTGGATATGGGGCATCCCCATCACGCCGGAACAGTTCGCCCGGGCAAAACAGGGCGACTGGCAGATGGTGCTGACGCCCACCAAGCCGGTGCCCCGGCAGTGGTACCCGGAGCTTGCCGGCAAAGAGGTGCTGGGGCTGGCCGCCGGCGGCGGGCAGCAGATGCCCGTCTTTGCGGCGCTGGGCGCGGTGTGCACGGTGCTGGATTACTCGCAAAAGCAGTTGGAAAGCGAGCGCATGGTGGCCGAGCGCGAGGGATACGACATCCGCATTGTGCGGGCCGACATGACCAAGCCGCTGCCCTTTGCCGACGGGAGCTTCGACGTCATTTTCCACCCGGTGTCCAACTGCTACATCCGCGACGTGATGCCCGTGTGGCGCGAGTGCTACCGGGTTCTGAAACCCGGCGGCAGGCTGTTGGCCGGGCTGGACAACGGCGTCAACTTTTTGTTTGACGAAGACAACGAAAGGGAAATCAAGCATCGGCTGCCCTTTGATCCGCTGGAAGATCCGGCGCTGATGGAGGCGTTACGCCGCCAGGACAGTGGCGTGCAGTTTTCGCACACGCTGGAGGAGCAAATTCGCGGGCAGCTCAAGACGGGCTTTGCGCTGGTCGATCTTTACGAGGATACCAACGGCGAAGGGTTTTTACACGAGTGCGGCGTGCCCACGTTCTGGGCAACGCTGGCCGTAAAGCCCGAAAGCCGCTAACGGGGGGCGGAAAATGCAAGCGTATGACCCGGACGAGCGTCTCCTGCTGCGGCCCATGGCCCCAGACGATGCCGATGCCATTTACCAGGCGTTTTTTGCGCAGGGATGGCATCCTGACCGGGAGACCTACCGCGGCTACTACGCCCGGCAGCAAAGCGGGGCGCTGACGGTGGTGGTCGCCGAATACGACGGCGGGCTGGCCGGCTACGTTACGCTCAAACCTCGGGCTACCGCCGGCCCCTTTGCCGGGAAATATCCCGAACTGTGCGATTTCAATGTATTTGAGCCATACCGCAACCGGGGTATCGGCAACCGGATACTGGACATCGCCGAGGGGCTGGCCTTTGCAGACAGCCCCCGCGTGACGCTGGGCGTGGGGCTGCACAGCGGCTACGGCGCCGCCCAGCGCATTTACATCCGCCGCGGCTATCTGCCCGACGGCTCGGGCGCGTGGTATCGGGACAGGCCGCTTGCCCAGTACGCCCCTTGCAGCAACGACGACAGCCTGGTGCTGTATCTGTATAAGGAGCGGGGGTAGGCCCGACGCGCCCTTTGGGGGCGGCGTAACGGATGTTCGCAAAGGGCGCGCCTATTATAAAGGGACATAAAGGCGGCGGGACAAGGCCTGCGGCTCCCCGGCGGGGAGAAGGCCCGGCCTGCAGCCGGCTTAGGGGGCGGGCGATTGGAATGCGCCGCCTCAAAGGAGCATGGAACCCGATTGCCAGAATTTGCTTTCCCCATCGGCCCCGCCAAAGGGAAACATTCCTTCCTCCCGGCGTGCCGGGACGGCGCTTTGGCGACAACCACGCCGATAAATTGCGAAAAATCCGGAAAAAGAAGAAAAGGCATTGCAACCTGTCGGATAGATGATATAATAGCACCCAGATAAATCTTTAAATCCGGTACTGTGATGCCGACAAGATTGTACCTAGGTTGTATGCGGGCTGGCCATAGCCCTGCTTGCAGACGTCTTGTTGGTGTGCGCCGACAAGATTTTTTTTGCGCAAAAATACCGCAGGCGGCGGCCGGGGGACGGCCTTTTGCGGTGCGGCGCGCCGGATGCGGGTTGCAATGGGCTTTGTACCATCCATATATCAATCGCCAAAGAAGGAGTGTTACCCATCATGGAAAAAGACAGAAGAGTCATGGGCTATCTTCCCGATGAGAAGCCGGTATTCTGGCGGCTGCTGCTGTACGCCGTGCAGCAGGTTGTCGTCATGTTCCCGGCCACTGTGGCGGTGGCGCTGATCACAGGATTTCAGGTTTCCACCACCATCTTCGCCAGCGGCCTGGCCACCATCTGCTTTGTGCTCATCACCGGCCGGAAAATTCCGCTGTACTACGGCTCCAGCTTCTCCTATCTGACCGCTGTCATGGCCCTCATGTCCAGCGACGCCATCGTCGCCAAGCTCAGCCCCGCCGCGCTGGCGCAGCTGACGGCATGGCAGGCGGGTACCACTGCCGTTATGCCCGGCGAGGCCATTGCCTTCGCCCAGTTCGGCATCATCATGTCGGGCTTTATCTCCATCGCCGCCGGCCTTATCATCCGCCTGTGCGGTAAGGACTCCATTGAGAAGATACTGCCCCCCACCGTTACCGGCTCCATCGCCATGATCATCGGCCTTACGCTGGCCGGCAATGCGCTCAGCGACGCCGCGCCCAAAGTCGTCGAAGGCGTGATGGGCTCCAACTGGGTGTGGGGCGTTTCGCTGGCCACGCTGCTGTCAACCATACTGTTCTCCCGCTATCTGAAAGGCTTTTTAGGCCAGCTGCCGCTGCTGCTGGGCGCGGCGGTGGGCTGCGTTTTTGCCGGCGTGCTGTACGC
>JAQVWW010000116.1:2838-5372 GCA_028709505.1 Eubacteriales bacterium | reverse complement strand
CAGCAGCAGGCCGTCCTGCCCGATGCGCTCCACTTCGGCGTCCACGCCGGCATCATACTGGATGCGGGCGTGCTCGTAAATCCATTGGAGCACCTTTAGATCTTCGGCGGTGGATACGGGATGGTCCTTTAAAAACCACGTGTTCCCCATAGGGGAATACTGATACCCCAGCAGAAGGCTGCCCACCGGCGTCTGCCAGGTTTCCACGCGGCGCTGCTGGCTGGTGGCCTGGGTAATTTCCACGCCGGGAAAGTCCACCTTCCACGCCGCGCCGAAGCCGCGCAGCAGCGGGTCGGCGCCTATGTGCGTCAAAAAGGCCAGCTGGCCCGCGTCCCGGCGGGCTTTGGGCTGTTCTTCCCACCAGTAGGCCAGAAAAGGCGAATAGGGCATCCGGTCCACCGGCTGGCCGGTAAGGGCGGCGAGTAAACGTTCTTTTGGCGTCATGCTGTCCTCACTTTTCCGCAAAGCGCGCTGGTAATATGGGCATGCATCCGGGTTTATCCGGCCGGCCCGTTGTTCCTGTAGGGTGTGGCCGCCAAAACTGGCGCACGGCGCAAACAGCCTGTACGCCATCCGGCCGTAAGTTGCATCGCGACGCGGCGCATGGCTATAGCGCCGGGCAAAGTAAAGTCCCGCCGGTCAAAACCGGCGTTACCCCGTCGCGGCTAAGGCACGATAGCGCCGCCGCGCATACCCTCCACGTCGTCGTCTTGGGGCTTATAGATGACCACTTTGCCGTCCTGCATCTCGACACGCAGCTTGGCTTTGCCCTTGACGCCCATCTCATCCAAATATTCATGGGGAATCTGCAGCCGGCCGGTGCCATCCACCACCGCCAGCTCCACGTGAGAATCGTCGCCGGCCTCGTGGGCGTAGGTGGCCACGTCGCGGATTTCTTCGATGTACGAGCGCTTGCGCAGGAATTCCGACGACGTGCGTCCGTCGCGGATGGCCACAATGCGATCCACCTTGCGCGAAAGGCTCAGGTCGTGGGTGACTATCATAATGGTGACGCCCAGCTGCCGGTTCACGTCGCGCAGCAGATCCAGCACAATGTCTGCCGTGCGCGTGTCCACCGACCCGGTGGGCTCGTCGGCCAGCACCAGCTTAGGGCTGTTGGCCAGGCTGATGGCAATGGCCACCCGCTGCTGTTCGCCGCCGGACATCTGGCTTAATCTGCTGTTGCGCCGCTGGGAAAGGCCCACCAGCTCCAGCAGCTCCCGCGCCCGCTGGGCGCGCTGTTTGGAGTTGACCAGCACCATGGGCAGCTGTACATTTTCCATGGCCGTCATATACGGGATGAGGTTGCGGGCGTTGTTCTGCCAAACGAACCCCACCGTATCGCGCTTATAGCGCACATAGTCGCGTTCGCTGAATTTCAAAAGGTCTTTGCCGTCCACCAGCAGCGTGCCGGCCGAAGGGCGATCCAGCCCGCCTATCATGTTCAGCAGCGTCGATTTGCCGCTGCCCGAGTTGCCGATGATGGCCATCAGCTCGCCCTGTTCGATGCTCAGGTCAAGGCCCTGCAGCGCCACCACTTCGGTCTCCCGGGTCTTGTATATTTTGACGAGGTTCTCGCAATATACCATCTCAGCCATCGGCGCTCACCCCCTCAAACAAGTCCGGCTGGATATCGTTAAAGCGCTCTTCGACGACTTCGCCGTCCTGCAGCGTATAGACGTGGTCGGCCAGCTCCATCATGTTGGGGTCGTGCGTGGTCATCACGATGGTAATGCCCTGGCGGGCCACCAGCTCGCGGAACAGCCGCATCATCTGCAGCGCCATGTGTGTGTCCAGCTCACCGGTGGGCTCGTCGGCAAACACGACGTTGGGCCGGTGCGCGATGGCGCGGGCAATGGCCACGCGCTGCTGCTCGCCGCCGGACAGCTCGGCCGGGCGGTGCTTCATGCGCTTTTTTAGGCCGACGGTGCTCAAGGCCGCCTCGACGCGCCGGTTCCACTCCCGCCGGGGCACGCCGGACAGGCGCAGCGCGAACTCCACATTCTCGTAGGCCGACATCTGCGATATCAGCGCCACCGACTGAAAAACAAAGCCAATCTGCGTGCGGCGCAGCTCGTCGCGCTTGCTCTCGGGCAGCCGGCTGATTTCAGAGCCGTTAAAGAACACCTTGCCGGTGGTGGGTTTATCCAGCGCCCCCATCAGGTTCATCAGCGTGGTCTTGCCCGATCCCGATCGGCCACGCAGCACCGTAAGCGTGCCGGGCAGTACGTTGATGCTGATATTCTTCAGCGCGTACACCTTTTCACTGCCGTTTTGGAAGATGCGGTTCAGGCCTTCGGTGCTGATCACAGGCTGTTTCTTTTCCATGCCTTAATCCTCCCCGAGTTTGATAGCCTGGGCTATCTTGATTCTCGATACCAGTACGCCCAGCAGTGCCAGGCCCGACGCCAACATGACGCCCACCACCGAGTAAAGTTTGATGTAGTCGCTCCGCCGCGCCACCACCTGGAACGGCGGCACCAGGTCGGTAGCGCCGTATACGACGCCCAGCAGCGGTACGAACAGCTCGCTCA
>JAQVWW010000116.1:0-2828 GCA_028709505.1 Eubacteriales bacterium | reverse complement strand
GAGCAGCCCCACGAAGATGGCCACGCCCGAGATGAGCAGCTGCTCAAAGGCCAGCATGCCCATCACCTTTTGGCCGCTCATGCCCATGGCCCGCAGGATGCCAAACTGCAGCGTGCGCGCCTGGATGGACAGTATCCAGTAGATGATAAAGCCTATCATGCTGATGCCCAGCGTCACGGCAAAGCCCAACGTCATCGCGCCGTTGGTGCCCTGCAGCAGCGGATCGTTCTTGGCCTGCGCCACGTCTACCGATAGATCGTTGAGCGTCTGCAGCAGCATCGAACGCTCCTGCATGTCGGCGTACACTTCGTTGGACGTGGCACCGGGGCTTTTTTTATACCATATCTGGTACGGCGACAGCGCCGTCTGCGCCTGCACGTAATCCAGATTGGCCACGACAAAATATTTGCTGCGCTCGGTGTAGGGGTTGAGCGTAGGCCAGTAATCAACAATGGCGTACACGACGCCCTCCAGGAACGTCTGATTACCCCATCGGTACTCGATATAGTCACCCACGGCAACGCCGGCATCCTGCGCATACCGCCGCGAGATCAGCACCGCACTGGGTTCCGACCCCAGCAGGTTCAGATACTCGTTGATGTGGTGGGGCAGCAAGCCGTCGCGGTACCACACCACGTGGCCGAACTCGTAGGGATCTATGGCCATCAGCGCACCGCTTAGCCGGCGTGAGCCGTCGCCCGCCGACATCACCGCGTCGGTAATGCGCAGCACTTTGGCGGCGTACTGAGTTCCCTTTAAATTCGCGTATTGGTCAAAAGACGGCTCGGTATACTGCGTGACCAGCTGCGACGCCGGCACGCTGCCCTGAGACGCGCCACCGTCGGCGCCATAGCTCTTCTCATCGCCGGGCCACAGCATCTGCACGGCAATGTCCGCGCCCACCTCATAGCCGGCCCTGTCCTCGATGTTCTGGTTGATGGTACGGGCCGAGTTGGCGCTGAACACGCCGATGCCGATGGTAAACACCAAAAACAGCATCAAAAACTGTTCGCGGCCGCTGGAGCGTCCCACCTGGATAAAAGACGTATACAGCACCGGCGACCAGATTTTACGGCCGGCCCACGAAATAAAGCGGATGACGTACGGATAGATCCGCAAAAACAGCAGCCCCGCGCCCAGTATGAACAGCGTGGAAATGATGAACAAAAACGGATCCAGCGGCACGTCGACGCCGGTGGCGCCGGTGACCAATATGGTCTGCTGGCGGTTCTGGTAGTTGTACAGGCCGTAGATGGACAGCGCCAGCAGCACAAAGTCCAGAAAGAACTTCTGCCACAACGGCGCGCTCCAGCGCCGGGCCGACTTTTGCTTGTGCTCTACCACGGTGGTGCGTGTGGCGCGCATGGCGGGTATCATCATCATCACGACGGTGAAGCAGCCGGCCACGACGGCGTAAAGCACCGTGCGCGGTCGTATCTGCAGCGGTAGCGCCGTCCGCCCGACGAACTCTAAAAAGCCGTTGGACGCGCCCAGCACGCGGCAGATGCCAAAGGCCAAAAGCGGCCCCAGCACCACTGAGATGACGCTGAGTATGGCGCTTTGCAGCAGGTATTTTTGGAATACCTGACTGCCGCTGGCGCCGCGGCTTTTGATAACGGCAATCTCATTGCGGTCGTTCTCTACAATAAGCTGCGACACCATGAACATATAAAAGGCCAGCAGGATGAGGATAGGCGCCTGCAGCACCCACAGCGTCGTGCGCAGCTGGCTCTCGCGGCTGGCATATTCGTCCAGCACGGTGATGGCCGGAAAGTTCATCTCGGTGCCGGCAAACTTGGTAAACCACGAAATCTGATCTTTGATGGTCTGGTTGACCGCCGCAAGCTCGTCAATTTTGATGCTGTTGTAGTCGATGGCGAAATACCATTCGCCGGACGTTATGGCGTGGCGCGCAACGACGATGTCCGATACAAACAGGTCGTAGCCCATCACCATGCCGTTGTCGATGCGCGAGCGCGCGTCGTACCACCAGGCATTGCCGTTGTCGCGCTGGCGATAAATGCCCACCGGCTTTACCAGTATGCTCTCCATCTGCCGCGTGGTGTCGCTTAGCTGATAGACGGTGCCGACGCGCAGCTTGTAGTTATCCTGCCCGGCGCTGGAGATAAGCACCTCGTACACGCCGTCCACCGCCGCCGCCGCCGGCATTTGCCCGGCTACCAGGTCGATGTTGTCTTCAAAGCCCTCCATCGCATAGAGCCCTGTATACGTGACGTCGGTATCCGGTGCGCCCACCGGCAGCGTCTTCATAAAATCCATGCCCAGGCGCTTGGTCTTGCTGATGGTGGTCAGGCCCAGCTGCTGCATGGCTTTGTTCTCGAAAAACTCGTCAAAATAGTTGTAGGTGGCGACACGGTCTTTGTCCTGGCCCACCACCTGGTCGATATAACGCGCCAAATAGCGCCCGGAATAATAGCCGGTCCTCTGCTGATAGGCCTCCATATCCTTGACAATCATGCGCTGCAGAATGCCATCGGTATAGAGCGGTATACTGGCCACCATCGCCACTGCCAGGATAGAGCCTATCAACAAGCACGCCATCAGCCACTTGTTGTTCCAAATCTTTCTCAGTACCAGAAAGAACACTGGCTATCCCCTCCTTCTTAGTGGACTATGACCAATTCTCCCTCGGAAAGGCCTTCGAGAACCTCGGCCTGCGTGGACGTCTCCAGCCCCAGCTTGATGTCACGCTCGGCCTTGACGCCGTCTTCCAGCACCTGCACAAAGCGTCGGTTGCCGTCGGTCAATATGACGTTACGGGGTATTACCAGCGCATCGTGACTGCTGGAGACGATGGCCTTTACCTT
>JAQVWW010000115.1 GCA_028709505.1 Eubacteriales bacterium | reverse complement strand
GCCTGGATAGTTTTCAGCCCCACGAAGTGGTGGAGCTGCTGCTGTTTTATGCCATTCCCCGCCGAAATACCAATGAATTGGCCCACGCGTTGATGGCGTACTTTGGTTCACTGTCACGCATCTTTAACGCGCCGATGGAGGATTTGATGGCCGTGCCGGGAATCGGCCAGAATGCGGCGGTGTTTTTAAGCATGCTGCCTAAGGTATGGCGGCTGTATCGGCAGGATTCCTCGCGCACCGCATCGGCGCTGGACACCTACCAGCGCGCCGGCGAATATGCGGTGGATCTGTTCATCGGCCGGGCGCGCGAGGGACTGGCGCTGCTGACACTGGACGCCAGCTGCCGGTTGCTGCGCGACCATATGCTGCACGAAGGCACCGTAAACGAAGTGACGGTGCATCCGCGGCTTATCGTGGAGACGGTACTGCGCGACAACGCGTCGCAGGTTCTGCTGGCCCACAACCACCCGGGTGGCTCGCTGAAACCCTCCAACGCCGACTTGCTCTTTACCCGCCGCGTGGCGCTGGCGCTGGCTCCTATCGACGTAGACGTGGCCGATCATCTTATCGTCTGCGACGATCGCTTCTTTAGCCTGGCCCATGCCGGACACATGGAGAAAATATATAAAGAAGTGGCGGTGCGTTTGCTGGCCGAAAAAGCGCCCTACCAGGCCCACGAAGAGTACCCGCTGCCCATGCTGGGCCAGCATAAGGTGCGCTACCGCACCCAATGACGGCGGCTGATACCATAAAGCAGAGACTATACGAAAAGAGCGCCCGCCGGCGCTTTTTTTGACTGTGGATATCCGTCGTGCCGGCGGCCGGACGGCGGACTTTTTTGAAACCGGCTCCCCCTCCCTTTTGGCGCCCATACACAGGGTGAAAAGAAGTTATGAACATGCTCTGCCGCCGTTATCCCCGCGTTATCCCCCGGGTTTGTACCGGTTTTATCAGCGGGTGTGGATAACCTATCAAAAATCTGTGCATAAAAGATTTTTTTATCCCCATGATGTGCAGCGCCTTTACACATGCTCTGTGAATAGCCGGAAAAAACCCGCGCAAAACCCATGCTTTTGATTCAATATTCGCATCATTGCATTTTAGCGCCCGGTGGGGCTGTGCGTGAAAAATAATGCTATCCCAAGCGGTTGTGCACAAAAAAACCCAGTATTTATGCGGGATTTACAGGGTTTTCCCCACTATACACAGTATCTACTACTACTACTATCTGTATATAGATAGGTTCTCTTAGCAATCTTCGCAGAAAACTATCTTGCAAAATTCGACTTTCTTACCTAAAAAAAGAATCTGTGGATAACTTCCCAAACGGCCGTTTTTTTATCCACAGATTTTATAGAATAAAAGGTAGTATCAGCAAAAGCGCAATACCCGGAACCCCCAAAAAACCCGCTACCAGCACCGTTACCGGGTTTAGCGCAATACTGATGTTAAAGTGGCTGCCTACCAGGTTGAGCAAAATCAGAATACCGCAGCCCAACAGGCTATTGAGGATAATCTTAATGGCAATCTTCATCGGTATCTTCAGCAGCTGGCTGCCCAGATAGATGAGCACCAGCGCCAACGCAAAATAGATGACCAAGCTCCAATCCATGCTATCACCTGCCCCATATTACCATATGCAGCGGCGCAGCGTTCATGCATGCTTTAGGAAGAAAACGTCGTGGCGTTCAGCGCGTCGTACTCCTCCTGGCGAATGCGGCGGATGAGGTATTCGTATTTGCGGCGGGCGGCCTCTATCTCATAGCTGGCGTATTCCAGAAGGTCGGGGTCGCTGATGCTGTTGAAGTAGCTTTCGGCGGCCTTTAAGTCGTTGAGCGCTATCAGCGCCTCGCCGGCTAAGTTGATTTGGTCGGATACGTTGCCCGGCGGCTGAAAACTGGAAAGGTTCTCCCTGACGTGGCGCAGAAAATCCCGGAGCATGGCGTGCCTCCTATCGGTTTGATAGAAACAGTATGCTCACGCGCCGGCCAAAATATACATGGATGCGGATATAGCCCGGGGCGCTTAACTTGTAAAAAAGGGGCCTCCCCCCTATAATGAGAGAAACGGATTGTGTCTATCATATTCAAAAGACCCAAAGAGCGCCGGGCTGCCTATGGCCCGCCGGGGAATTGGGCTTGGATAAGGAAACCGATATGCCCCGCACCAAACAGATCAGGCCGCAGATACAGTATTTTTCCCGGCGGCTGATGAACAAACTGGCCAGCATTAACGAGTATCCGCTGACACTGCTGGAAGCTCCTTCGGGCTTTGGCAAGACCACGGCGCTGCGGCATTTTATGGATATGCGGCGGCAAAACGGCGCTGCCGTGTATTGGCACACGTTTTCGGCGGGGCGGCCCGGCGCAAACTGGCAGGATTTTTGCATCGTCATCGGGCGGATAGACGCCGGCTGCGCCGATCAGCTGCGCCAGGCCGGCCCCCCCGACGAAGACAGCCTGCCGCAGCTGGCGCAGATAGTTTCCCTGCTTTCCTGCCCGATACCAACCTATTTGGTGCTGGACGATTTGACGGCGTGGCAGAACCTGCCCTATGGGTTGTTCCTGCAGGCGCTGTCGGCCCACGGCGGGCAACAGCTGCACATTGTGGCGGCCGTCCAGGTATTGCCCCGCGAAGAACACCATCACATCCCGCCCAGCCAGCGCCTGTGCCTGCTGCAGGAGGATATCCTCATCCTGCAAAAGGCCGATATCAACGCCTATTACCGCCAAGCCGGCGTGGTGCTGGACGAAGAGCAGCTGGATGAAGTGGAGCGCATGACCGAAGGATGGGTGATGGCACTGTATTTGCAGTTGCTGTCCTTTCTGGATGGGGGCAGGTTTGAACGGGGCGGCATGGACAGCCTGCTGCACAAGGCGCTTTGGAGCCGATTGCCCCAACGGGAACGGGATTTTTTGCTGTCGCTGTCTATCTTTACCCGCTTTACGCTGGATCAGGCGACGGTACTGTCCGGCGTAAGCCCGGCGCAGACCGAAAAAATGCTGCGGGACAAGCGCGTGTTTGTGCACAAAGAAGCCGAAAACCACAGCTATTTTTTTCACAGTCTGTTCGGCGCGTTTTTGACGGAGCAGTTTCATTTGCTGGACGAAGCGCGTAAAAAGGATATCTATTTTATCGGCGGTCAGCTCTGCCAGCAGGCCGGCGATCGCGTGGGCACGCTGCGGTTCTACTATCTGTCCGGCCGGTGGGAAACTCTTTTGCAGCTGCCGCTGACCAGCTACGAGATTGCCGACATCGCCGACGAAACCACACGGCCGATGATACTGGACATACTGGACAATACGCCGTTTGAAACCAAGCGCAAATATCCGTCGGCTATCGTGCCGCTGGCGTTTACGCTTTTTTTCCTGCACGAGAACCGAAAATTGCTGGCCATGCAGCACGAGATTGTCGATATCATCGAGCAAAGCGATTTAACCCGCCGGCGCAAAGACGCGCTGCTGGGCGAGATGGAGCTGCTGCTTTCGTTTTTGGAATACAACCGCATTGACGCGATGAGCGCCCGCCACCACCGTGCCCTGCAGCGGTTGGGCGGGCCGGCCACGCTTATCAACATCAGGAGCACGTGGACGTTTGGCTCACCGTCGGTGCTGTACCTATTCCACCGGGAAACCGGCGCGCTGGACGACGAGCTCCAGCAGATGGACAGCTGCATGCCCGTCTATTATACGCTGACCGACGGCCACGGCTTTGGCGCCCAGAGCATGATGCGCGCCGAAGCGCACCTGCTGCGCGGCGATATGGACGAAGCCGAGATAGCCGGGTACAAGGCCATGTTTGCCGCCGATGCCCGGCGCCAGAACAGCATCTACCAATGCGGCCTGTTTTTGCAGGCCCGCATCGGCATACTGCGCGCCGACGCGGCGCTGCTGCGGCAAAGCGTAACCGCCCTGCAGGCCCGCTCGCGGCAGAATACCGAGGACTTGTGCCGCTATACGCTGGATTTGGCCCAAGGGTATCTCCATATGCTGCTGCACCACAGCGACGAGGTGGCTCGCTGGATAGCCCAAGGTGAAATCAACGACAAGCGGCTGGTTATCATGACGCAGCCTTTTGCGTACATCGTATACGGGTGGCTGCTGCTGGAACAGAAACAGTATCTAAAACTCTTCGGCGTTTGCCAGCACATGCTGGAAATATCGTCTATCTTCCCAAATATCTTGCCACAAATTTATGCGCATATTTATTTAGCCGCCGCTTTTGACGCCGCCGGCAAGTGTGACGAGGCCCAATTGGCGCTGGAAAGGGCGCTGACGCTGGCGCTGCCCGACAGGCTGTATTTGCCCTTTGCCGAGCACCACGCGGCGGTGGGGCACCTGCTGGACCGGGCCGGCGGGATATCCGCCGGGGACGTCGACGCCATCCGGCGCCTGGAGCAGCAGCTGCGGGCCGGCGTCGAAACGCTTTGCCCCGCCCGGCCGGCGCTGACGCCCCGCGAGCGAGACGTGCTGGACATGGTGCGCCAGGGCCTGAGCAACAAAGAGATCGCCGCCGCGCTGTACCTTTCGGTATCCACCGTCAAAACGCTGCTCGGCCGCATCTACGCCAAAACCGGCGTATCGTCCAAGGCGCGGCTGGTGCAAATGGACCTGTAGCGAAAATAGCCAACTGGCCGACATACAAAAAGAAACCTGCAAGCTATTATGAAAAAGGCGGGGTGTTTTTGTTATGGCCCAAAACAGGGTACGGCGTGCGTATGCTGCACCGCGACGAGGGAGAGACACACACGGGCGGGCCAGAAAAATTGCATTTTTTCTCGGCCTCGTGTTGATGATGTCGGCGAACGCCGGTTGCATCCGGCGGCCGCAGCCCGAACAGCCGCAGCAAAGCGCCGGGACGGCGCGTACCAAAGAAAGCGCCCGGCAGCCGGCGGTTTCTGCCCGTCTGTCCTTTGGCCAGGGCAATACGTTTGGCTTTGCGGTGGCCGACGACGGCAACGGCATTGTTGTATACGACGCCCAAGGCCGTAAGCGGCTGGGGGAGCTGCCGTTCCCGGAGGAATACGCCGGCATTGGTCTGGCGCGGGAAAAACCGTATACGCTGCGGGACATATCCGGCGACGGCCTGCCCGAATTGCGCCTGCTGCTGGCCGACGGCAGCGTGCTGTATTATCAGTACCAGCCGGATAGGGACAGCAAACCGCCTTTTACGGTGGTTTGGCCCCAGGAGCCGACGGCGCTGTCGGTGCTGCAGCACAGCACACTGCCGGCGGCCTTATCGACGGTGGCGTATCCGTATCGGTATACGGCGACGCAGACGTTAACCGGCGCGCAGAAGGAGCTGTACCAAACGGTGCAGCCGGCGGTGCTGGCCCTTGAACCCTGGCGCTACGACGCGCGCACCTATGGCTACGACACGCTG
>JAQVWW010000114.1 GCA_028709505.1 Eubacteriales bacterium | reverse complement strand
CGGGGCGCCCGAAGTTTGGCACTTCCGGGTCTTCGTGCATGGCCTGGCCAATGCCGTGGCCGCACAAATCGCGCACGACGCCGTAGCCCTGCGCTTCGGCCAAAGACTGCACAGCGTAGCCGATATCGCCCAGGCGGTTACCCGGCCGGGCGGCGGCCATCGCCGCATCAAAACAGCGCTGCGTTACGTCGATGAGACGGTGCGCGTCGGATGAGACTTCTCCCACCGTAAACGTGCGGGCCATATCGCCCTGGAACCCGTCCAGCACGACGCCCATGTCTATGCTGATGATATCGCCCTGATGCAGGACGCGAGAACCGGGAATACCATGCACCACTTGATCGTTGACGGACGCACAAATGTTGCCAGGATAACCGTGGTAGCCTTTAAAAGAGGGTTTACCACCCCTTGAGATTATATATTCTTCAGCGCACTTGTCAAGTTCTTTCGTAGAGACGCCCGGACAAATCAGCGCAGAAACCGCCTGCATCGCCTGGGCGGTTAGCCGTCCGGCTTCGCGCATCAATGCAATTTCGGCAGATGTTTTGATGGTGATCATCACTGCAGGCCTTCAAGTGCCGACAAAATGTCGGCCAACACCGCGTCGATGGGCTGGTTGCCGTTGATATCGATGAGCACGCCCTGGCCGCGATAGTACTCGATAAGGGGTTTGGTCTGGCTTTCATACACGCGCAGACGATTACGCACCGTTTCGGCCTTGTCGTCGTCGCGCTGCATGACTTCGCCGCCGCATTTGGCGCAGCTGCCGTCGCGCAGCAGGCTGACGTGCATCGCTTCGCCGCAGACCTTGCAAACCCGCCGCCCGGCAATACGCTCGACCAGCTCTTCGGCCGGCACATCCACGTTGACCGCCGCCTCCACACGCGAGAACGTATCCAGCGCCTGGGCCTGGGGCACCGTGCGCGGAAACCCATCCAACAAATACCCATTGCGGCAGTCACTCTGGGCGAGACGCTCGCGGACGATGCCGATGACGATGTCGTCGGGCACCAGCGCGCCGCTGTCCATGATGGCCTTGGCCTTACGGCCCAATTCGGTGCCGGCAGCGATGGCTTCGCGCAGAATGGCTCCGGTAGAGATATGCGCGATGCCAAAGGCCGCGCTCACCTTCGAGGCCTGTGTGCCTTTTCCCGCTCCCGGCGGGCCTAAAAATACTAAGTTCATACGCCGCTCCTTAACCCAGGAAACCCCGGTAGTGCCGCATCAGCATCTGGCTTTCCAGCTGCTTGCTGGTCTCCAGCGCGACGCCCACCAGAATCAGCACCGACGTGGCGCCAAAGGGGCTGTTCATGCCGGTGACGGCCTTGAGCACCGACGGCACGATGGCCAGCGCCGTAAAGAACATGGCGCTGAAAAACGACAGCCGGTTGCTAATTTTGGCCAGATAGTCCGACGTAGGCTTGCCCTGGCGAATGCCGGGAATCATGCCGCCGTTTTGCTGGACGTTCTTGGAGATGTCCACGGGGTTGAACGAAATCTGGCTGTAGAAGTAAGTAAACCCGATGACCAGCAGCGCCAGAACCACGTTATACAGCACACTGGTCGACGACATGACGTTCATATAGCCCGCCGCAAAGCGGTTAAACCAGCCGGTGCCCACGGCGAACGATTGCAGTATCATCGACGGGAAGTTAATCAGCGTCATCGCGAAGATAAGCGGCATGACGCCGGAGTTATTGACTTTAAACGGAATGTGCGTCGACTGCCCGCCGTACATCTTGCGGCCCACCACACGCTTGGCATACTGCACCGGGATGCGGCGCACGGCCAGGTCTACGTAGACGATGCCGAACAACAGCAGCGCCGTGGTGCCAAAGAGCGCAATGGCTGCCGGCCACTTGACGGTCAGCCCTGCCGTCGTCCACAGTTCGCTGAACGTCTTAATGGGCTGGCTTAGAATGTCGCTGGCAAACTGCACCGGCAAACGAGCGACGATGTTGATGAAGATCAGCAGCGAGATGCCGTTGCCCAGGCCTTTTTCTGTAATGCGCTCACCAATCCACATGGCAAAGGCAGCGCCGGCGGCCTGCACCAGCACGATGGTCACGTACACATACCAGGAGTTATCGGTCAGGATGGCCTGTTGCGCCGAGAACGTGACGATATAGCCCACCGACTGAATGACCGAAAGGAGGATGGCGCCGTAGCGCGTGTACTGGGCAATCTTCTTGCGGCCTTCCTCACCGCCCTCCTTCTGCAACTTCTCCAGCGCCGGGATGGCCACGGTCAGCAGCTGCAGCACGATGGATGCGGTGATGTAAGGGGAGACACCCGTGGCAAATATGGTGAAGTTCGACAGCGTACCGCCGTTGAACATATCCACCATACCCAACAGCCCATTGGATTGAAACAAGCTCTGAATGGTAGAGACATTGACAAAGGGCGTCGGGATCACGCAGCCCAACCGGAAGATGAGCAGCATGAACAGCGTATAGAGTATCTTATTCCGCAGTTCCTGTATTTTCCAGGCATTACGGAGCGTTTGCAGCATCTCAGATCACCTCAGCGCTGCCTTTGGCAGCTTCAATTTTCTCCTTGGCAGTTGCTGTGAACTTATGAGCCGACACTTTTAGATGGCGATCCAGCTGGCCGTTGCCCAAAATCTTGATGCGATGGGACATGTTCGAGCGGACCAGCCCGGCCTCCACCAGCATGGCGGGGGTCACATCGGCACCGGCGGGAAAAATATTCAGCGCTTCTACGTTCACTTCAGCGTATTCTTCTCTGAAGCGGTTGGTAAAGCCGCGCTTGGGCAGGCGCATATACAGCGGCATCTGGCCGCCTTCAAAGCCGGGACGGACGCCGCCGCCCGAACGGGACCACTGGCCCTTCTGGCCGCGTCCGGCAGTTTTGCCGTTGCCGCTGCCGTGACCGCGCCCCTTGCGCTTTTCCACCTTACGGTGTCCTTCTGCGGGTAAAATTTCATGCAGTTTCATTCTCTTTCACCTCCGCCGTCTTAAATTTCCTGTACTTCCACCAGATGCTTGACGGCAAATATCATGCCGCGTACCGCATCATTATCGGGAAGCACTACGGAGTGATGGAGCTTGCGAAGGCCCATAGCCGCCACGGTAGCCCTGATCTTTGGCTTGGTGGAGCTAGTACTTCTTACAAGCGTTATCTTCAACTGCTTTTCAGCTTGTTGAGTCATGTTGCTAACCTCCGGTACAGGGCGCGCACGCCCCTTATTTCATCGAATGTGGGAAACCTGCGCGCCTTAGCCCAGAATTTCCTCTACGGTTTTGCCGCGCAGCGCCGCAATTTGCTCGGGGGTACGCAGCATCTTGAGGCCTTCCAGCGCAGCTTTTACCGAGTTTACCGGGTTGTTGGAGCCGTAGGACTTGGTACGGATGTCCTTGATGCCGGCCATCTCCACCACAGCACGCACGTTGCCTCCGGCGATAACGCCGGCGCCTTCTTCGGCGGGCAGCATCAGTACGTTACCTTTGCCAAACCGGCCGCGCACCTCGTGGGGAATGGTGTTGCCGGTCACAGGCACGCTGACCATATTCTTCTTGGCTTCTTCGACACCCTTACGGATAGCCTCGGGGATTTCGGCGGCTTTGCCCATACCGACGCCCACGTGGCCGGCGCCGTCGCCCACCACCATAAGCGCCGTAAAGCGGAAGTTACGGCCGCCCTTTACCACCTTGGCAACGCGGTTGACGAATACGAGCCTTTCCTTCAAATCGAGGGTATTCGGATCGAAATGTTCCATTTACTCTTGTCCTCCCATTAGAATTCCAGCCCGGCTTCGCGGGCGCCGTCGGCCAGAGCGGCTACACGCCCGGTGTACAAGTACCCGCCGCGATCAAACACGACGACGCCGACACCTTTGGCCTTGGCTCTCTCGCCCACCAGTTTGCCAATATACTTGGCGGCGTCCTTCTTGTTCATCTCGGCTACCGCTTCGCGGGCGGCTTTCTCGGCCGAGGACGCGCAGGCAACGGTGTGGCCCTGCACATCGTCAATGACCTGCGCATAGATATGGTTCAGGCTGCGGTACACGTTCAAGCGCGGGCGCTCAGCGGTGCCCTTGACGGCGTTGCGCACGCGAACGTGACGCTTTTGCCGCACCTGGTTTTTATCTGCCTTTTTCAGCATAACGCTAAACTCCTTTCACTATTTGCCTGCGGTCTTGCCTTCCTTATGGCGCACGACCTCATTGAGGTAACGGATTCCCTTGCCCATGTAGGGCTCGGGTTCCCGGACACGGCGAATCTGGGCGGCCACCTCGCCGACCAGCTGCTTATCAATGCCCGAAACGATAATGCGGTTCGGGGCGGGCACGTCAAAGGAGATGCCTTCGGGAGCATCGTAGTTGACCGGGTGGGAGTATCCCACGTTGAGGGTCAGTTTTTTGCCGGCCAGCGTGCAGCGATAGCCGGTGCCTACGATATTCAGCTCCTTGGTGTAGCCGGCGCTGACGCCGGTGACCATGTTGAAGATCAGGTTACGGTACAGGCCGTGCATGGAGCGATTCTCTTTTTGATCGTTGGCGCGGGTCACAAGTACCACGGCGCCCTCCTGTGCCACGCTGATGTTGGGGTTGACCCACTGTGACAGCGTGCCTTTGGGCCCTTTTACCATAACGGTGTTATCGTCGGCCACCGTGACGGTGACGCCGGCGGGGATTGCGATGGGTTGTTTACCGACTCGAGACATCCTGCACCTCCATTACCAGACGTAGGCAAGCACTTCGCCGCCCACGGAGAGTTTGCGTGCCTGACGGTCGGTCATGATGCCCTTAGAAGTGGACATGATGGCGATGCCTAAGCCGCCCAAAACCTTCGGAATCTGGTCTTTGTTGGCATAGACGCGCAGGCCGGGTTTGCTGATGCGCTTGATGCCTTGAATCACCTTAACGCCACCAGGACCATATTTCAGGGTCACGAGGATGCGGCCCTGCTTATTTTCGGTTTCTTCCATCTTAAAGTTGCTGATATAGCCCTCATCCACCAATATCTGCGCAATAGCCTTTTTCATGTTGGAAGCCGGGACCTCCACAGTCGAATGTCTGGCTACCAGACCGTTGCGGATACGGGTGAGCATATCGGCAATGGGATCGGTTACGTACATGCTTCTACCTCCCTCGTATTACCAGCTTGCCTTGCGCACGCCGGGGATTTCGCCGCGGTATGCTAACTCGCGGAAACAGATCCGGCAAATGCCATACTTGCGGAGCACCGAGTGGGGACGTCCACAAATTCGGCAACGGGTGTATGCGCGGGTAGAGAACTTGGGTTCTCTCTGCTGTTTTATTTTTAAGCTTGTCTTTGCCACTTTGCTTTACCTCCTGTCACTCGGCCCGCTCGAAGGGCATGCCCATCAGCTCCAGCAGAGCCTTGGCCTCCTCGTCGGTCTTGGCTGTCGTAA
>JAQVWW010000113.1 GCA_028709505.1 Eubacteriales bacterium | reverse complement strand
CCTCACCCTGCAGCGTCATCGTCTGGCCGTTGTCGATGCCGGCGGGTATCTTCACCTTAATGGAGCGCCGCCGGCGTACGCGGCCGCTGCCCTTGCATTCGTCGCAGGGGTGCTCCACCACCGTGCCCTCGCCGCCGCACTCGGGGCAGGGGCGGGCCGTGGTCATGTTGCCCAGCGGTGTACGCACGGTGCTCTGCACCTGCCCCCTGCCGCCGCAGGTGGGGCAGGTCTTGCGGCCCTCGCCGCCGTGGGCGCCGGTGCCGTTGCATTTGGGGCACTTCTCGTCGCGGGTGACGTTGATTTCCTTTTCGGTGCCGGCTACCGCCTCATCAAACGTGATGGACATATCGTAGCGCAGCGAATTGCCCTGGGTGGGGCCGGCCCGCCGGCCGGAGCGGGCGCCAAAGCCGCCGGAGAACATATCAAAGATGTCCTCAAAGCCGCTAAAGCCGCCAAAGCCGCCGCCGAAACCGTCAAATCCACCGCCCTGTCCAAAGCCCGCCTGGGTACTGGCGTGGCCAAACTGATCGTACTGCGCCCTCTTCTGCGGGTCGGACAACACTTCGTAGGCCTCGTTTACTTCTTTAAATTTGGCTTCCGCCGTTTTATCTTCCGGGTTTAAATCGGGGTGGTACTTCTTGGCCAGCTGCCGGTATGCCTTTTTCAGTTCGTCCTCGCCGGCGCCGCGTTGCACGCCCAACACCTCGTAATAATCGCGTTTTTCCGCCATGGTTCTCTCCTTCGCCCTGTCCGGCCGGCGCGCCGGACGAAATGTTGCCCGAAGCTTAATCGGTTCCTGACGAGCGCCAAAGACCCATTGGGTGTTTGGCGCGCATCAACAACCAGCAAATGCCCAGGGGCGGGTACGGCGCTGCTCGCCGCGGCCCGCCCGCAAGGACTTTTTATTATAGCACACAACAGCCTTGCTGTCAGCGCAGGTTATTTGACCTCGTAGTCGGCGTTCACAGTGGGGCCGTCACCGTCGTTTTCTCCAGTTTCACCGGCGCTGCCGGCATCGCCCTGGGCGGCCTGGGCCGCGGCGGCCTGCTCCTGATAGACGCGGCCGAACACGCCCGAAGACTCGTTGGACAACTTCTCCACCGCCGCGCGAATGGCTTCGGTGTCTTCGCCGTCCTTGACCTTTTTGACGTTCTCAATTTCGGCCTGTATGGCGGTCTTTTCGCTGTCGGTCACCTTGTCGCCCATGTCGGTCAGCGCTTTTTCGGTGGCGAAGACCATCTGGTCGGCGTGGTTGCGCTGCTCCACCAGCTCGCGGCGCTTCTTGTCCTCTTCGGCATAGCGTTCGGCTTCCTTGACGGCGGCGTCGATGTCGCTGTCCGACAGGTTCGTAGAGGCGGTGATGGTCACCTGCTGGCTCTTGCCGGTACCCAGGTCCTTGGCGGACACGTGCACGATGCCGTTGGCGTCGATGTCGAACGTCACTTCAATCTGCGGCATGCCGCGGGGGGCCGGCGCAATGCCGTCCAGCGTAAAGCGGCCCAGCGTTTTGTTGCCGGTAGCCATCTCGCGCTCGCCCTGCAGCACGTGGATTTCCACCTGGGTCTGGTTGTCGGAGGCGGTGGAGAATATCTGGCTCTTCTTGGTGGGGATGGTCGTGTTGCGCTCAATCAGGCGCGTGCATACGCCACCCAGCGTCTCCAGCCCCAGCGACAGCGGCGTAACGTCCAGCAGCAGCACGTCCTTGACTTCGCCGCCCAGCACGCCGCCCTGAATGGCCGCGCCGATGGCCACGCACTCGTCGGGGTTGATCTGCTTATAGGGGTCCTTGCCCGTGAGCTGCTTGACGGCGTCCTGCACGGCGGGGATGCGCGTGGAGCCGCCCACCAGCACAACGCGGTCGATATCGCCGTAGGATATGCCGGCGTCCTTCATGGCCTTGCGGACAGGCTCGGTGGCGCGCTGAACCAGCGTCGTGGTCAGCTCGTTGAACTTGGCGCGGGTGATGGTCATATCCAGATGCTTAGGCCCGGTGGCGTCGGCGGTGATAAAGGGCAGGTTCACGTTGCTCTGCATCAGGCCCGACAGCTCAATCTTGGCCTTTTCGGCGGCTTCTTTTAAGCGCTGCAGTGCCATCTTGTCGGCGCGCAGGTCAATGCCGTTCTCTTTTTTGAACTCGTCAGCCATGTAGTCGATGAGCTTCTGGTCGAAGTCGTCGCCGCCCAGGCGCGTATCGCCGTTGGTGGCCAGCACTTCAAACACGCCGTCTCCAATCTCCAGGATGGACACGTCGAACGTGCCGCCGCCCAGGTCGTACACCAGTATCTTGTGGCTCTCGTCCTTATCCAGGCCGTAGGCCAGCGACGCGGCGGTGGGCTCGTTGATGATGCGCAGCACTTCAAGGCCGGCGATCTTGCCGGCGTCTTTGGTGGCCTGGCGCTGGCTGTCCGAGAAGTAGGCGGGCACGGTGATGATGGCCTGCGCGACGCTCTCGCCCAGGTATGCCTCGGCGTCGGCCTTAAGCTTCATCAGGATAAAGGCCGAAATTTCCTGGGGCGTGTAGGCCTTGCCGTCTATCGTTACTTTATGCGAAGTACCCATATCGCGCTTGATGGAGCTTATGGTGCGCTCGGGGTTTGTAATGGCCTGGCGCTTGGCCACCTGGCCCACCATACGCTCGCCGGCCTTGGAGAATGCCACCACCGACGGCGTTGTCCGGCCGCCTTCGGCGTTGGGGATGACGACGGGTTCGCCGCCTTCCAGCACGGCGACGCACGAGTTTGTGGTACCTAAATCAATGCCTATAATTTTTCCCATACTATGTTCCTCCTATGGTTACATTCTAACTAAAAATCTATTTTGGTTCATGAACGGTTGCTATTGCGCCACCTTTACCATGCTGTAACGCAATACCTTGCCCTCCATGCAATACCCTTTTTGTAACACGCCGGTTACGGTGCCGCTCTGGGCATCGCACACCTCCTGCAGCACGGCGTTGTGAATGTTGGGGTCAAAAGCGCAGTCCTGGGCGGAGATTTCCTCTATGCCCATGCCCGAAAGCACCTGGATAAACTGCTTCTTGATAAGCTCTACGCCGGCGCGCAGGCTCTCTTCTTGTCCGTCGGCGCCCAGTGCGCGCTCGATGTTATCCAGCACCGGCAGAAATTTCGTCACCGTTTCGCATACGCCCTGCTGATAGGCGTCGCGGTACGTGTTCTGGTTGCGGCGGCGGAAGTTGTCAAAATCGGCCTGCAGGCGCTGGGCCAGCCCAAGATACTCGTCGCGCTGGGCCTCGGCGGCGTTCAAAAGGTTCAGCAGCTCCTCGGCGCCGGTCGGCTCGGGCGCGGCATGCTGGGTGGCGTCGGCGCAAGCCGTGTCGGCGGGGATGTCGCAGGCCGGCGGATTCTCCGGGGCCTGTTCGCTGCAGTGCTGGTTGGTCTGGTCTTTTTTTCTCATACTCTACCCTTTCCCATCGTGAGGGCCCTGCTGCAGCATCTGCGAGAGAATTTCGCCCATGCTGCGGCCCATATAATTCAAAACCCGGATTACCCTGCGGTAATCCATACGCACCGGGCCGATAACGCCCACCGAACCCAGCGGCTGATCCGCTATCTTGTAGGATGCGGTGACGACGCTCATATCGCGGAAGCCCTCGTATTCGTTTTCCGGCCCGATGGTGACAGTAAACTCCCATTTTGCGGCGTGGGCCAAAAGATCGTAAAGCTCCTCGCGGGAGTTCAGCGCCATCAGGAACGACTGTGCCCGCTCCATATCGTTTTGATACTCGGGCAGCTGGAAGATGTTCAGCGCTCCGTCCACGGCCAGGTCTTTGCGGCCGTGGCCGCTGCGCCGCATCTGCTTGGTCAGCGCACGGAAGAACTCCTTCTCCTCGGCCAGCTCGCCGGGCATCTCATCCTGGGCGTACCGGCTGACTTCGCACAGCTTTTTGCCGGCGAAGCGGCGGGTCAGCATCTCGGATAACCCGTGAAAGTCGCCGCTGCCCATCGTGGCGGGCACGCGAATGACGGTATCTTTGTACACGGCGGTGTCGGTGACCAGCACCACCAGCGCCATGCCGTCGGTCAGCTTTACCAGCTGGATGCGCACCAGCCGGGCGTCCTCGCATTGGGGCGCCATGACCAGCGCCGCATAGCCGGTGGCCTGGGAGACGGCCTGGGCCGCGCTCTGGATGACCTGTTCCATTTCCCCGATGCGCTGGCCAAAATAGGCGTTGATAAACTTGCTCTCGTCGGCGTTGAGATCGCCCACCCGCATAATATGATCCACATACAGCCGGTAAGCCTTATAGGACGGCACCCGCCCCGCCGACGTGTGCGGAGAGTCCAAAAAGCCCAGCTCCTCCAGGTCGGACATCTCGTTGCGGATGGTGGCCGCCGAAAGCTCGGATATATATTTTTTTGTCAGCGTGCGCGATCCCACCGGCATGGCCGTTGCAATGTAGTCATCTACGATGGCCTGCAGGATACGCAACTTTCTTTCATTCAGTTCCATATGCCTCTCCTTACGTGTGCCTGCGGCTTCGTTAGCACTCTACCCCTACGAGTGCTAACAGCTATAATATAGTATGCCGCCCGCGGTTTGTCAATCGTTTTTCCAAAGAATTCTTGGGCGCTTTGCACTTCTTTTTAGATTGCCGGCAGCGGCGGCGTTTTGCGGCGCGGTTTTGCGCAAGGAAGGGTCTATTCCGATGCGTCGGGCCCCTCTTCGCCGCGCAGGAACAGATACATCATTTTATCCGGCACCTTAGGCAGCGTGGGCGCGTACGCCGGCGGCCCCGCATACGGCTCGTAGCCCAGCGGCCGCGTAAAGAACGCGCCGCGGCCCTGGGTGTAGGCCATCAGCTCCATCGGATAGTCGCGGGCGCGCTGTTCGGGGGCTTTGCCGGTGATGAGCGTATTCTCGCCCTGGGCGCGGATGTCCTGCACATCGGCGCGCATCTGCTTTAAATCAAACAGTGCCCGTCCGGCGCAGACATCGGGCACGTCCAGCTCAAAGGCGCAAAACGGCTCCAGCAGCCGCGTGCCGGCGCGGTGCAGCGCCACGCCCAGCACGTAAGGCGCCAGTCGGCGAAAGTCCGCCGGCGTACTGGTGACGCTGCTGTACACGGCGTACTCAAACACGACGCGGATATCGGTGACCTCCCAGCCGTAATTTCCCCGTTGGCAGCCCTTGGTTACGCCATCGCGTACCGCCGCCTGAAAGGACGGGTTCAGATAGCCCGGCGACACGCGGCTTTCGTACACCAGCCCGGCGCCGGCTGCCGCCGGCTCTACGCGCAGGCCGATGGCGGCCTGATGCGGGTTGGGGAACTGCCCCATCTCGAACTGCGCCCGGGCTGTGCCGCGGGGCTGTTCCTGATAGACGCTAAGCAGCGGCCCGAAAGACGCATCCAGCCCAAAGCGTTCGGCCAGCAGCGCCTGCAGCACCTCCACCTGTACGCGGCCG
>JAQVWW010000112.1 GCA_028709505.1 Eubacteriales bacterium | reverse complement strand
GGCATGCTGCCCGACGGCAGCGCCCAGCGGATGTTGGTGGTGGGCGCCTCGGTGGGCGCCGGTGTGGCGGTAGGCGCCGGCACCAGGTCCATCAGCCCACAGCCGGCGGACAGCCATACGGCGCTGAGCAGCGCCATTGCCAGCAAAACCGCCGGCAATTTTTTCATCATGTGCAATCACTCCTGTTTGCAATAGTGTGGGCGCCATTTGCGAAAATATGCGGCGCCGCGCCGGCTTGCCGCCCGGCAAACACAACGCTTAAATCATCGCAGAGACGGCAATATTTGTCAATGCTCAGCCTGTTACAAGTTGGTTACAGTTTGGTGTTGCCGCATTTTACCGCCATAATTTTGCCGCAGCGGTTTATGCTAACCATAGCATGAAAAAATGGAGTGGGATGATTCGTGAAACAGACCTATGAACCGAAGATAGCGCCCATCATCGCAGGCTATGGCACCATCGCCGGACCCAAGGAAGGCGAGGGCAGGTTTGCCAAATATTTTGACAACATCTTAACCGACGACAAGATGGGGCAAAAGAGCTACGAAAAGGCCGAGGGCATGCTCTACATGGCGGCGGCCAACCAGGCGCTCATCCGGGCGGGCATCACGGCCGAGGAGCTAAACTGCATGACCGGCGGCGACCTGCTTAACCAGATTATCAGCTCCAACTACGCGGCGCGCGAGATAGGCGCGCCCTTTTTGGGGCTGTACGGCGCTTGCTCCACCATGGCCGAGTCGCTCATTGCCGGGTCGCTGATGGTGGGCGGCGGCTTTATGGACCGCGTACTGTGCGTCACGTCCAGCCATTTTTCCACCGCCGAACGGCAGTTTCGCATGCCGCTGGAGATGGGCGGCCAGCGCCCGCCCACAGCCCAGTGGACGGTGACCGGATCCGGCGCTACGGTATTGAGCAACCGCGGGCCGGGGCCGCACATCGCCCGCTTTACCATCGGCAGAGTGGTGGATTACGGCGTAAACGACGCCAACAACATGGGCGCGGCCATGGCGCCGGCGGCGGCCGATACGCTGGCCGCGCATTTTCGCGATACGCGCCTGCCGCTGGACTATTACGACTGCATCTATACCGGCGATCTGGGCAGGCTGGGCCTGCAGCTGCTCCGGGACATACTGCGCGCCGACTACGGCATGGATTTGGGCGACCGCCTGCACGACTGCGGCAACGAAATGTTCTTGCCCGAGCAGGATACCCATTGCGGTGGCAGCGGCTGCGGCTGCGCAGCCATTACATTCAACGGTTATCTGCTCAAAGAAATGCAGTACGGTAACATTAAAAAGTTCATGCTGGTGGCGACGGGCGCGCTGATGAGCACCACGTCGTCCCAGCAGGGTGAGAGCATACCCGGCATTGCCCATGCCGTGGCGGTGGAGGTATAAAGATGGACTATTTGAAAGCGTTTGTAGTGGGCGGCGCCATCTGCGTGGTGGGCCAGGTGCTCATCGATAAAACCAAGCTTACATCGGCGCGCATCCTGGTGCTGTTTGTCACGCTGGGCGTGGTGCTGACGGCGGTGGGGCTATACGGGCCGCTGGTGGAGTTTGCCGGCGCCGGAGCCACCGTGCCGCTGACCGGCTTTGGCTATGCGCTGTGCATCGGCGCTTTTTCCGGCGTGCAGGAAAAAGGCCTGCTGGGCGCCATGGTGGGCGGCGTCACTGCCGCCGCCGGCGGCATCGCCGCGGCGCTGGTATTTGGCTATCTCAACGCGCTGATTTTTATGGCCAGGACGAAGAAATAGCATAAATGAACGAAAGCGCCTTCCGCGGGAGGCGCTTTGGCTTGCCCAAAAATTCTTTGGCCTTTGGATAGTCCGTACGCATCGGTAAAATGCCGCCCGGCCGTGGGCAGAAAATAAAGCGCTCCCAATGCAAAAGCGCTCTTGCCGGGGCGCGTTGGCTGGGATGCCGGCGCCGCCCGGCACATAAAAACGCGGCCAAACCTATGACTGCCCCAGCTTGTCAAAAAAAGTCCCGCGGCCTTTTTGTAACAAGCTGTTCGCTTCCCTGACGTATCATGGAAGCGAACGGTTATCCGGTGGAAATAACGCAAACCGTTGTTTCCAGCGCTTCGCGCGCATGCGGCCCGGCCAGGAGAAATGCTTTTATAATACGAAAGTCAGGCCATAAAAAGGGTTTTTGACAGTCTAACGCGGCCAAACCTGGGCCGCGTGACAAGGCGCAGGCTTAAGGCAGCTTCTTGCCCGGGGCCAGATAGATTTCGTACCACTCCCGGCGGCTTAGCGTAATGTCCGCCGCCGCGCAAAGCTGTGTGACGCGCTCGGGGCTGGTACTGCCCAGGATGGGCTGCATGCGGGCGGGATGGCGCAGCAGCCAGGCCAGCGCCACGGCGCCGGCGGTGACGTCGTAGGTCTCGGCCAGGTTGTCCAGCACCCGGTTTAGCCGCGTAAATTTCCGGTCGCCCAAAAAGACGCCGTCGAAAAAGCCGTATTGAAAGGGCGACCAGGGCTGTATGACCACATCGTGTAGCCGGCAGTAGTCCAGCACGCCGCCATCGTGATCCGCCGACAGCGGGCCTTCCATATTGACACGCAGCCCGGCGTCAATCATACCGGCGTGGGCGACGCTCAATTGCAGCTGGTTGATGGCCAGCCGCTGCTGTACGGCGCTTTGCAGCAGCGTCATCTGGCCGGGGTTCTGATTGCTGACGCCGAATACCCGCACTTTGCCTTCCCGTTCCAGATGGTTGAAAGCCTCGGCCACTTCGTCGGGCTCCATCAGCGCGTCGGGCCGGTGCAGCAGCAGCGCGTCCAGCGTATCCACGCCCAGCCGGCGCAGGCTTCCTTCGGCGGCACGGATGATATGCTCCTTGGAAAAATCGTAATAGCCGTCGCGGATGCCGCACTTGCTCTGCAGCAGCATCTGATGGCGCAAAGAAGGCTCTTCGCGCAGCAGCTGGCCGAACAGCAGTTCACACCGGCCGGCGCCGTAGATATCCGCGTGGTCAAAATAGGTAATGCCGGCGTCCAGCGCCGCGTGTACCAGCCGCGCAAGCTGGCGCATATCCAGCGTATCAATGCGCATGCAGCCCAGCGCCAGCCGCGAGGCCGGCAGCGCTCCGCCGATGAGAAGGGTGTCCATAAGCAGTCCCGCCTTTGCGTTTTTTCTAGTATGTCCGCATTTGGTGGGATTACACCGCCCTAGCGCAGAAGGCTCAGCTGCTGCGTTTCGTACGGGCGGCGGATGTGCGCGGCGATATCGTCCATGCGGTACAGCAGGCCGGCGTCGTCGCAGGCGCGGGTAAAGGCATCCATCAGCCGCGGCGAGTGCGGCGACGCGCAGCTATATTGCTGGCCATATTGCCGGCACGTGGATACGGCGGCGTCGGGGAACAGCCGCTCCAACGCGCGCAGATAATACTCGCGCTGGTTTTGGCGCAGCGTCACGCCGAAATAATCGCCGGCATAGATCCACTGGGCGCCGCTTTGAGCGGCGCGGTGCACGATGGCCAGGATATTTTCTTCGGTATCGTTAACAAAGGGTAACAGGGGCATCAGCAGCACGCCGCAGCGGATGCGCTGGGCGCTTAGCGTGCGCAGCGCGGCAAAGCGGGCCGACGACGTACAGACATGCGGCTCTATCTTGCGGCACAGCGCGTCGTCGGCGGTGGTGATGGTGAAATTGACGACGGCAGCGTTGCGCGCGGCGATGCTTTGCAGCACATCGGCGTCGCGGGTCACCAGGTCGCTTTTGGTATCCACGACGGCGCCGAAGCCGTACCGGGTAAAAAGCTCCAGCGCGCCGCGGGTCAGTTTTAGTGTGCTTTCAAAAGGATTGTAGCTGTCGCTCATCGAGCCGGTGATGACGATGCCGACCTTGCGCTTGGCGCGCAGCTCGGCACGCAGCGTTTCCAGCGCGCTTTCCTTGGCGCGCACCGTATCGAAGTTCTCCACATGATAGCAGTCGCTGCGGCTGTCGCAATAGATGCAGCCGTGGCAGCAGCCTCGATACAGGTTCATATTGTAATGGGAACCGAACCAGCCGCAGGCCATATAGGCGGACAGTATGGTTTTGGCGGGCACCGTTTGCATCTTGAAGCTCCGTTAAAAGAATGAAAATACCCGGGCATACGCCGTTTGCCGGCATGGTAATACTTTTAAAGAGGTGTGTCAAGGCGGGAAGGCCAACGGGGATTTGTACCGATAGCGCACTAAAATTTAAAAAGAGCGCTTTGTAAACAAAACGCTCTTCTGGCTCCCCAGGTAAGACTCGAACTTACAACCCCTCGGTTAACAGCCGAGTGCTCTGCCATTGAGCTACTGAGGAATATGCCGGCTTGCCGGACGCAAGGTATATTATAGGTGGTTTGCGGTGGGTTGTCAACACCGATTTTGCCACAAATACGGCGCAAAAGTTTTTTGAAAAACCGTGTATAACCCGCGGCGCATCGGCCATACTAGTACCGAAGCCAACCAGGTGGACTTGCAATCGTGCAAGGTACCCGTAGCGTGTCATATGTGGATAATTCCGTAGCAATACGGCATGGTAAACAGCAAAGAAACGTAAGAGCAGAGAGATCAGTTCCTACCAATTTGTATGACAGGCACCGGGAAACCACTTGTTTGGCTTCATTTTTCACGTCTTTTTACAGCCGGGCATACAATGGCATTAAGAAAAGGATACGGGGAGGGTACAGATGTCTGACATGGTGCCTTTTCACGACGACGGCGACGATTTGCCGTTTCACCAATTGTTTCGCCTGATGGATCATACGTTTCGCAACTGGGCATCGCTGCTGGATGGCGGCATGCAGGCCCGTATGCAGGAACAGGATAGCGAATATCTGCTGGAAATTTATTTGCCCGGCGTCAACCGTCAGCAAATTAACCTGCGTACCAGCGGTAACCTGCTGCACGTGACGGTCTCCCACGAGGCCGGCCACAGCCGGCAGGACGGCGCTTACAACGTACGCCAGCAGCAAGTCAGCAGCATGCAGCGAAGCTTTGCGCTGGATAATGTGCAGCAGGACCGCATCAGCGCCCAGCTGCAAAACGGCCTGCTACGCGTGCATTTGCCCAAGCGAACGGCCGGCGGCCAGCGCTATCGGGATATTCCCATCGCCTGACGCTGTATGATCCACGGTTTTGAATAGATAAGCTGCAAAGCCTAAGGGGCAGAGAACCGCCGGCGCCGGCGCCCTGACCCGAAAAAATAGAGGCGGGGAAGCAAAAGCTTCCCCGCCTTCGAGCGTTGCCGGCTTGCGCGCGCACTGCGCAGGCAGATTCTGCGCCGTAAACGCAACCGGCGGGGCAAAGCTCCTTTCCCCGCCGGCCGTGCTGTGCAAAGCTATTTTTTAATCTGCCCGTCGTTATAATAGGGGTCTTTCTCGCCGGGGACATCGTCGTGCGTGCCAAAGGAAAGCATGTCGATCATCGGGCGCGGCCCCAGGTACGAGTCGCCGTCGTGGATGGGTTGGGTGCACATGTGGCCCATAAAGGTCAGCGCCGCCGACGCGCCGC
>JAQVWW010000111.1 GCA_028709505.1 Eubacteriales bacterium | reverse complement strand
CATCATAAGCGTGCAGGACTGGAAGTACTTTGCCCGCACCCGCCGGCGGTACGATGCCCACAGCCGCAGCCGCGATGCGGTGGAGCAGGCCGCCGATCCCATCAAGCGTATCATCGGCGAGAAGGGCAGCGTCTGTGCCCGCGACTTAGGTATGCAGCAGCAGGTGGACTGGTACTGGAGCCCCAGCACGCTGGCCCGCGTGGCGCTGGAGACGCTGTACTTCCGCGGCGAGCTTATCATCCATCACAAGGCCGGCGGCCAGAAGTATTACGGGCTGGCCGGCGATCACCTGCCCGCCGAAGTGCTTTTGGCGCCGGACCCCAACGCCACGAACGAAGAATATCTGTGCTGGCAGGCGCTGCGGCGCGTAGGCTCGGTGGGCCTTCTGTGGTGCCGGCCGTCGGCGGCCTTTCTGGGCGTAGACGGCTTTACCGCGGCGCAACGCCAAAAGACGTTTTGCACGCTGCTGGAGCAAAAAAAGCTGCTGGAAGTGGCGGTGGACGGCGTCAAATACCCGCTGTATTGCCGCGCCGACGACGAGGCGCTGCTCCAAGAGGCGCTGCGCGGTGAGGACGCCCCGCCGCGTATGGAGTTTCTGGCGCCGCTGGATAACCTGCTGTGGGATCGCGACTTGATACGCGAGCTGTTCGACTTTGATTACAAATGGGAGGTCTATACGCCGGTTAAGCAGCGCAAATACGGCCACTATGTGCTGCCCATCCTGTACGGCGACAGCTTTGTCGGCCGCGTCGAGGCCCGCTGCGACCGGCGCGAGAACGTGCTGCGCGTCGTTAACCTGTGGGGTGAGCAGCCCAGCGTCTTTCGCGGCGGCCCCGGCGAAGCGCTGGCCGACTGCATGGAGCGCTTTGCGGCCTTTCATGGCTATTCGCACGTGGCTTTTCGATAAACCGACGCTTTTGACGCAAAAATCCCGCCGTCATCGACGATATTTACTGAAAAACCGCCATTTTTGACTTTTCCGGCTTGCCAAACGCGGCCGGTACATGATATAATATTTCACGCAAAACGCACCCTTGTATCGCCGCGGCCATCCTGCCGGATCAGCCGGTTCGGTCGCGAAAAAAAGCGGCAAGGGGAGGATATGAAGGAGGAAACCCATGTCTGTACTTTCTATGAAGCAACTGTTGGAGGCCGGCGTACATTTCGGCCACCAGACCCGCCGCTGGTGCCCCAAGATGAAGCCCTATATTTATATGGAGCGCAACGGCATCTACATTCTCGACCTGCAGCAGACCGTCAAAATGCTGGATAAGGCCTACGACTTTGTCCGCCAGATTTCCGAAAACAACGGCGTCGTGCTGTTCGTCGGCACCAAAAAGCAGGCGCAGGAGGCCATCGAGTTTGAGGCCAAGCGCTGCGGCATGTATTACGTAAACAACCGTTGGCTGGGCGGCATGCTCACCAACTTTACCACCATCCGTAAGCGTATCGGCCGTTTAAAGCGCCTGTACGATATGGAAGAGAAGGGCGAATTTGATGTGCTGCCCAAAAAAGAAGTGGTGCAGCTGATGAACGAACGGGAGAAGCTGCTGAAGAACCTGGCCGGCATTGCCGAGATGCCCCGTATGCCCGACGCCATCTTCGTCGTCGACCCGCGCAAGGAGCACCTGGCCGTGACCGAAGCCCGCAAACTGGGTATCCCCATCGTGGGCATTGTCGATACCAACTGCGACCCCGATGAGGTGGATTACATCATCCCCGCCAACGACGACGCCATCCGTGCCGTTAAGCTGATTTCAGCCTGCATGGCCAACGCCGTCATCGAAGGCCACCAGGGCGAGCAGCTCACCGAGGAAGAGCCCCAGGCGGAGCCGGCAGCCGAGCTGGCCGCGGCGGAATAATCCCCGCTTTTTCGAGATTGACAGGAGGTATGACACATGATCACCACTGAGAAGATAAAAGAACTGCGCGAGCGCACCGGCGTAGGCATGATGGACTGCAAGCGCGCGCTGCAGGAGACCGACGGCGACATGGAAAAGGCCGTAGAGCTGCTGCGTGAGAAGGGCCTGGCTGCCGCCGCCAAGAAGGCCGGCCGCATTGCCGCCGAAGGCATCGTGGAATCCTATATTCACATGGGCGGCCGCATCGGCGTGCTCATTGAGGTTAACTGCGAGACGGACTTTGTAGCCAAGACGCCGGAATTTAAAGCTTTTGTCCGCGATATGGCCATGCAGGTGGCCGCTTCGAAGCCCGAATATGTCTCCGACGCCGAGATTCCCGCCGAAGTGCTGGATAAGGAGCGTGAGATCCTCCGTATGCAGGCGCTCAACGAGGGCAAGCCCGAGAAGATCGTCGACAAGATGGTGGAGGGCCGTATCCACAAATATAAGCAGGAGATCTGCCTGCTGGATCAGCAGTTCGTAAAGGACACCGAAAAGACGGTAAACCAGGTGCTCAACGAGCAGGTGTCCAGAATCGGCGAGAAGATCAGCATCCGCCGCTTTGTCCGCTACGAGATGGGCGAAGGCCTGCAAAAGCGCCAGGATAATTTTGCTGAAGAAGTCATGGGCCAGGTGCAGAAATAATTGCATGGGCGTACCGGGGAGCGATTTTCGCTCCCCTTTTTGCTGCACAATCGACTGCCTGCCGCGCTGGCGGCACAGAAGGGAGAACAAAATGGCAACACCGGTATATAAGAGAGTGCTGCTCAAGGTAAGCGGCGAGGCGCTTGCCGGCGACAACGGCTTTGGCATTTGTCAGAGCACGCTGGAACGCATCACCGGGAAAATTTTGCAGATGAGCCGCATGGGCGTCGAAGTGGCGCTGGTGGTGGGCGCCGGTAACTTTTGGCGCGGCCGCTACGGCGCCGGCATGGATCGCACCACCGCCGACCATATGGGCATGCTGGCCACCGCCATGAACGCGCTGGCGCTGCAGGATGCGCTGGAGCGCCAGGGCGCCAGCGTGCGCGTGCAGTCGGCCATCGAGATGCGCCAGTTTGCCGAGCCTTACATCCGCCGGCGGGCTATGCGCCATCTGGAGCGCGGACGCATCGTCGTATTTGCCTGCGGCACCGGCAACCCGTTCTTCTCCACCGATACGGCGGCGGCGCTGCGGGCTGCTGAAATTGAGGCCGACGCCATCCTGCTGGCCAAGGCGGTGGACGCCATCTACAGCAGCGACCCGCGCAAAAACCCCGACGCCGTGCGCTACAGCCACGTAACCTATCTGGAGGTGCTCAACCAGGGCCTGCAGGTGATGGATACGACGGCCATCTCGCTGTGCATGGATAACAACATTCCCATCGTCGTGTTCGGTCTGGAGCCGCCCGAAAACATTCTGCGCGCCGTCTGTGGCGAGAACTTGGGCACTATCGTATCAAAAAATGCAAACGCAACTTGAGTAGTTGCGTCCAATCATGTAAAATAAGGGAAATCCAATCATCGGTATAGGAGGCGAGCACGATGACAGCCAGCGAAATTATGCAATCCCTGACAGAGAAGATGGAAAAGGCGGTTCAGTACCTAAAAGGGGAGCTGAATACCGTCCGCGCCGGCCGGGCCAACCCGCACCTGCTGGACAATATCCGCGTGAATTATTACGGCACGCCCACCCCCATATCCCAGGTAGGCAATATTTCGGCGCCGGAGCCCCGCCTGCTGGTCATTGCGCCGTGGGACGCGTCGCTTATCAAAGAGATTGAAAAGGCCATACAGACTTCCGAGCTGGGCATTAACCCGCAGAACGACGGTAAAATTATCCGCCTGCTGGTGCCGGAGCTGACCGAAGAGCGCCGCCGGGAGCTGACCAAGACCATCGGCAAGAAGGGCGAAGAGGCTCGCGTGGCCGTGCGCAATGTTCGCCGCGACGCCAACGATTCCATCAAGAAGCTGGAGAAGGACAAAAGCATTTCCGAGGATGAACTGAAAAAATACGAGGCCGATATCCAGAAGACCACCGACCGGTACGTAAAGACCATCGACGATATGGTCAAGGATAAGGAAAAGGAGATTATGTCGGTATAGAATACCGCATACGAAGACCGCGGGTGCGCCGTTTGGAACGTGGCAGCCACGCGGGATGGGATGGACGATGACACAACACACGCGCACACCGCTGGCCCAGCAGCTGGGCCTTACGGTTGTTCCTGCCCATGTGGGCATTATTATGGACGGTAACGGCCGCTGGGCCCGCAAGCGGGGCATGCCCCGTATGTTTGGCCACCGCGCCGGTGTGGAAGCGCTGCGCGACGTCATACGCTTTAGCAGCGACGTGGGTATCCAGGTGCTGTCGCTGTATGCGTTTTCCACCGAAAACTGGAAGCGCCCCGCCGACGAGGTAGGGGGGCTGATGCGGCTGCTGGTGGAATTTCTCTATCAGGAAATCGACGAGCTGCACGCCAATAACGTCAAAATCCGTTTTATGGGCGACCTGCAGGGCCTGCCGGCGCCGCAGCACAAGGCGGTGTGCTATGCGCTTACCAAGACCGCCGGCAATACGGGCCTTATCGCCAACATTGCGCTCAATTACGGCGGGCGGGCCGAGCTGGTCCGCGCGGCGCAAACGCTGGCGGGGCGGGTGCGGGAAGGTACTCTTGCGCCCGAGGATATCGATGAATCGATGCTGGGCGACGCGTTGTATACCGGCGGCCTGCCGGACTTGGATATTGTCATCCGCACCAGCGGCGAAATGCGCCTGTCGAACTTTATGCTGTATCAATGCTCCTATGCGGAGTTTTATTTTCCCGATGTGCTCTGGCCGGAGTTTTCCCGCGAGCAATACACGCAGGTGCTGCGCCAGTTCCAAAGCCGCGATCGCCGCTTTGGGGGCGTACAGTAGCGCGGCACAGCGGGGATAAGGGAGAGAAACGTGTTAAAAAGCAGGCTGATGACGGGAGTGCCGCTGTTTGCGCTGATGGTGGTGATGATATTCGTCCGCGGGCCGTGGCAGATGCTGGTGATGACGGTATTTGCCGTACTGGCCCAGGCCGAAGTGTATACGGTGCTCATCAAGGCGTCGTTCCGGCCGGGCATATGGCCGGGCATGCTCTTTAGCCTGCTGTTTTGCCCCATCTATCATTTTAAGGGCCTAAACGGACTGGTGACGACTTTTGCGCTGCTGTGCGGCGTGCTCATTGCGTTGTCGGCGATGATGCCGCGCAAACGATTTATGGATACGCTGGTATCGGTATACGCGCTTATTTATCCGTGCTGGTTCTTCATTTTCTTGCTGCTGCTGTCGAACATTCAGCCTGAAGACCCCAGGCTTTCGGTGGTTGGGCTGGGCGCGGCGCTGGTCTCTCCGGTCATATCGGATATTTTCGCTTTCGTTTTTGGCGTTCTCTTTGGCAAAACTCCGCTTTCCCCTAATGTTAGCCCAAAAAAGACGGTGGAAGGCGCCGTGGGCGGCCTGGTGGCGTCCACGCTGATGCTTACCGGCCTGGGCTGGTTCATCACGCGCACGTACTACACCGGCCTGGCCTTCTGGCACTACCCGGTGCTGGGGCTGCTGTGCGGCTTCATGGGCCAGTGCGGCGATCTCATCGCGTCGG
>JAQVWW010000110.1 GCA_028709505.1 Eubacteriales bacterium | reverse complement strand
ATGCGAACCTTCGCTGGACGGGCTGTTCAGCGCCGTCCACGCCGCCTGGCAGCGCGACGATGATATCCGCGACATCCGCAGCACGCCGCCGGCCCAGCTGGACTTGTTTACACGGCTGGAACCGATAGAAACCAACGTCGAGCACGCCCAGGCCGTGCTCCACCTGCTGGAAAAAAAGCTGGGCGCGGCATCCGTCACGCACATGGCGCTGTGCTGGCTGTCGGAACTGCCTTTTTGCGGGCGCGATATCTTGCGCTACGCGGCACTGGGCCTTACAATGGGTCGTAAGCTGGACGGTATGCAGGCCCATCCCGTGGTGCGCGCCGTACAGGATACGGCGGGCAAGGTCAGCTTTGAGGTGCACCGGCTCAGCGGCCTTTTACGCTTTGAGCAAGCCGACGGCGGCTATTACGCCGTCGTTGAGCCGGACCACAACATACTGGCGCTGCTCTCGCAGCACTTTGTGCAGCGCATGGGCGACTGCCACTGGTGCATCGAGGACGCCCGGCGCGGCTTATACGCCATCCACGACGGCGGCCTTTTCTTTAGCTCCCATCCGCCCGAACAACTGCTCCCCACCGGCGACGACCCTTTTGCGGCGCTGTGGAGGACCTATTACGACACCATCGCCATCGAAGGGCGCTTTAACCCGCGGCTACAGCGCCGGTTTATGCCCAGGCGCTACTGGAAGCACCTGGTGGAAAATCCTTACGGCGCCGCCCAGCGCTATTTGCGCAACCGGCCGCTGGATGGCTGATAGTTTCCTAGACAAAGGAGCGTCAACATGAAAAAAGAGTTCACCACCTGCCCTACGTCGCTGGCCGATATGGAAACCTACGGGTTTTCGTGGATGGATTTTGTCACGGCCATCCCTTCGCCGCTGTTTTTGGTGACATCGTATAAGGAAAACGGCCTGGCCAACGCCTGCTTACAGTCCTGGGCCTCCTTTGTCGGCGACAACGACGGCTTTTACTGTATTCTGGCCGCCGTCAACACGGCGGGCCATCTGTACCAGACGCTTAAACAGCGCGGCGACGCCGTGATCAACTTCATGTCCGGCGAATATTATGGGCGCTGCTCGCAGACCATCGCCCACAATGGCTACGGACAAGATGAGCTGGCGGCGGCGGGGCTTACCGCCAAGCCGTCGGTTTTGGTGAACGCGCCGCGGGTGGACGAGTGTTTTTTAAACCTCGAATGCCGTTATGCCTGGGAACATCCGCTTTCGCCGGCGGGCACGCACGCCACGGTATGCCTAAGCGTGCACCACGTGGCCATGGAGGAAGCGTACCTGGACGAAACGCTGCAAGGGCGCTACGGCCCCAGCGGCTACCTGTACAACATACACCGGCCGGTCAATCCGCTTCATCGCGGCGTCGAAGGCGACGCGCTGGCGGTGCTGACCAAACTGCGCGACGAATATACCTATTAACCGCGGGCGATGGCGGCCCCTGCTCCGGCGCTTTTTACCGATCAAAAAGCAGCGGCATATGCCGCTGCTTTTCATGTTATCCGTCTGTATCGGCTTATTCCCGCGCCAGCTCGTCAAAGCATACGGTGCGGCCTTCCCGCGCCGAACGATACGCGCCTTCCATAAGCTCGGTCAGCGCCACGGCGTCGTCTATGCCGTATTGCACCGTATCGGTGCCCTGGATGGCATCCAGCCACTGATCGATGGGCATTTTGGCCTCGGCGGGCAGCGGCGAAAGCGGGTGGCCGTCGGCGTCGGTCTCTACGCCGCTGGCATACACATTCACCGGCAAGTCCGGGTCCTCAAACACGAGGCTGCCTTTGGTGCCGTGGATTTCAAAGCCGCGCTTGCTGTTGCCCGATACGAAGTTGGTCTGGGGGATGGCGATGGCGCCGTTTTCGAACTCGATCAGGCACGCGGCGTTGTCCTCCACCGGCTTGCCGGTGGTGTTGACGAACATCGACGTAATGCGGCGGGGCTTGCCCAGCAACCAAGCCGACAGGTACATCGGGTGGGCGCCCAGGTCTATCATCGCGCCGCCGCCGCACAGCTCGGCGTCGTAAAAGTGCGGGGGCAACCAGCCGGCGATGCTGCCGTCGTGGTTGGTGCGCACCAGCATCAGCGTCGGGTCGCCCAGCACGCCGCTGTCCAGCATCTGCTTGGCGTAAAGGTTGTTGGGGAACGTACGGTAGGGCAGCGAGATGCAAAACTGCACGCGGTTGCGCTGCACTGCCTCTTTGATACGCAGGCAATCCTTTACGGTAAAGGCCAGCACCTTCTCGGTAAAGATGTGCTTGCCGGCGTTGGCGGCTTTGATGATGACGTCGGGATGCAGATTGGTAGGGGTGACCACCACCACGGCGTCCACATCGGCGCGGGCCAGGCAGCTGTCCAGGTCGGCCTCGAAGGCGGCGCCCAGCTCCCGGGCCCATGCGGCTCCCCGGTCGGCGTCCTCGTCCCACACGGCGGTAATCTGCACATCCGAGCGCTGCTGAAGCTGCGCTTGGTAGTCCTTGGCGTGTACGTGCCACTTGCTGAGCATGGCTATCCGAATCATGATGATCCCTCCTCGGCGTGAATAGGTTGAGTATATGCTATTTGCGCCGATTTTTCCATACTCTTTTTCCCATCGGCGCATGGGGTTTTCGCCTTTTGCGCCGGCATTTCCGCTTGTTTTATGCCGGCGCTGTGCTACACTGGTAGGGAAAGGCGGCTGTGCCTTTGGCCGGCTTCGGCGCCGGCATTTTACCGGGAAAGAGGTGTTTACTATGCAACAACACAAGCTGCTGCGGGTACTGCCCTGCCAGGCCGGTGTGGATCCCGTCGCTATTACCCGTTTTATCGACGCTGTAGAAGAACAAAACCTGGGGCTGCATTCGCTGATGCTACTGCGGCATAACAAAGTGGTGGCCGAAGGCTGGTGGGCGCCCTATCGCAGCGACTACAACCATTTTCTCTTTTCGCTGAGCAAGAGCTTTACCTCCACGGCGGTAGGCTTTGCCGTACAGGAGCGGCGCCTGACGCTGGACGACGACGTGCTCGGTTTTTTTCCGGGCAAGCTGGCCGCGCCGCCCTGCGAAAATATGCGCAAAATGAAGGTGCGCCACCTGCTGGGCATGTGCACCGGCCATACCGTCGAGCCGAAAATGGGCGCGTCCGACGACTGGGCCTACGACTTTCTGACCTCCTATGTGCCGCTGGAGCCGGGCAGCAAGTTTCTCTACAACACCTTTGCCACGTATATGCTGTCGGTCATCGTGCAGAACGTCACCGGGCAGCGTGTAAGCGCCTACCTCACACCCCGGCTGTTGGAGCCGCTGGGCATTGAAAACGTGTGGTGGGAGACCTGCCCCAAGGGCTACGATACCGGCGGATATGGCTTTCACGTCAAAACCGAAGATATCGCCAAGTTTGGCACCTTCCTGCTCAACCGCGGCGCCTGCGACGGCCGTCAGTTGCTCGACGCCGCGTGGATTGACGAGGCCACCGCTTGGCACATCTACAACGGCCCCAGCCAAAACCCCGATTGGGAGCAGGGCTACGGCTATCAGTTCTGGCGTTGCCAGCCCGAAGGCGTTTACCGCGGAGACGGCGCTTTTGGCCAATATTGTATCGTCATGCCGCGCCAGGATGCGGTACTGGCGGTGCAGTCGGGCATGGATGACATGCAGCCTATGCTGACGCTGGTATGGGACATTCTGCTGCCGGCCATGCGCGATGGCGACATCGACTGCCCCAAGCCGGTGCAGGAGCAGCTCAAAAAACGACTGACGCAGCTGACGCTGCCGCTACCCGCCGGCGAAAGCCCGGCGCAGCACGCCTGTGCCCGCGAGGCCAGCGGCAAAACCTATCGCGTCGTTGACAATGCGTTTGGCATCAGCCGGATACGCTTCGACTTCGGCGATACCACGACGCTGCATTTGGTCGTCGACGGCCGGGAGCTGGCTATCCGGCTGGGTTACCAGCAGTGGCTGGATACGCCCATTGACGCAAACGTGCCTTCGATGGAGGCCGGCCGGCCCTTCTTTGGCGACGTGGCCTGCGCCGGCGCGTGGCGGCAGGACGCCTATACTTTCCAGGCCGCCTACACGCGCACGCCGTTTATCGACACCTTTACCGCAACCTTTTCGCCGGGCGCGCTGGTGTTGAGCGGCAGCCGTAACGTGGGCTTCTCCCGGCAGAATATCGCGCTGTGCGGCATCGCGGAATAGCCGGGCGGCGACCTTTCACGGCAATCGGGCCGCAGGCTGGCAAAGCTTTGCGGCCCGTTTCTGACGCGGGGACGCGGCGCTGTTCTCAGCAGCGCCGCGTCCCCCTATCTCACGCGTACCCTACCCAGCAGTGCGCAGGCGCTGCGCGGCGGCCCGCGCATGCTGCCAGGAGGGTGCCAGCTGCCGGCGGTTGCGCCCAAGCGCCGCGCAGCATAACGGCGTGATGGGCGTGCGTGACGGCCCTTTTTGCAGCACGCCGGGGCACACAGCGGCGGCCCGCGCATGCTACCGCAGGATACCTCGCTACCAATAACCCGGCAACCGGCGGTTGTGCCTAAGCGCCGCAACCTTTGCCGGTGCCGCGTCCCCCTATCCCACGCGTACCCTACCCAGCGGTGCGCAGGCGCTGTGCGACGGCTTTTTTTACAGCACGCCGGGGCATGCGGCGGCCCGCGCATGCTGCCGCAGGATACCTCGCCACCAATAACCCGGCAACCGGCGGTTGCGCCCAAGCGCCGCAACCTTTGCCGGTGCCGCGTCCCCCTATCCCGTGCGCGCCATAACCCAGCGGTGCGCAGGCGCTGTGCGACGGCCTTTTTTACAGCACGCCGGGGCGGCCCGTCACGGTGCCGTTACCTGCCCGCCGGCCTCATCCGCCGCTGCGGTCGTCCACCGCGGCGGCCGCCGCCCCTTCCCCGTCATGCAGCGGCAGCCGCCGGGCAAAACCACGTCTTTGCGCAGTGCATTCGCATGAGAATTCATGCGAATGTAGGCTTGGACTCATTTCATATTATTCATTAAAATGATAATTATACGGGCATAATCGAGATAAGTTTTATATTATGCAGCTCGATTGACAAAAATCGTATGTATAAATATGCAAATTAATGTTGACATCGCCGCCGGGATCTCTTATAATCTCCTCATAAGTAAAACGTGACGGAGGAATTGTCATGAAGAACTATATAAAACTGTTCAGTACCGTACTGAGCGTACTGCTCATCGCCGCGCTGGCCGGCTGCACGGCCGCGCCGGCTGCCGAGCCCACTGCCGCCCCCACGGGCCAGGTGCAGGCCACGCCTGAGCCCACCGCCGAGGCCGCTGCGTCGAAGCTGGATAAAATCAAGGCCGCCGGCAAAATTGTCTGGGGCACCAACGCCGAATTCATCCCCTTTGAAATGAAGGACAGTGCCGGCCAGGTCATCGGCGTCGACGCCGACATTGCCGCCAAAATAGCCGAAGCGCTGGGTGTGGAGCTGGTGGTAGAGGACATGCTGTTTGACTCGCTGCCCGCCGCGCTGGCTTCAGGCCAGATTGACTTCATCGGCGCCG
>JAQVWW010000109.1 GCA_028709505.1 Eubacteriales bacterium | reverse complement strand
AGAATACGGCGCTGGAGGACGGCGTGGGCGCCGTTGTGGCGCCGCTGCAGGACGGCGCCGCCAAGACTACCGGCGCCATAGGCGACTTTTTTGCCCGGCTGTTCGGACGGCGCGACATCGACAGCGAGTACGCCGCGCTCAAAGAGCCCAGTTGACCACCGAGAATACGATGATGGCTGAACTGAGCGCCGAGAACGAGCGCTTAACCCAGCTGCTGGGCGTGACTGAAAAATATCCGCAGTATGCATTTATCTACGCCAGCGTATCGGCTCGCGAGCCGGGCAGCTGGTTTATGACGTTTCAAATCAACCGCGGCACCGGCGACGGCGTCGATGTGGACATGGCGGTGGTCAACCAGGACGGCCTGGTGGGCCGCGTCGTCGAAGCCGGGCCCAACTGGGCGCGGGTGCTGACCATTATAGACACGCAGAGCGCCGCCAGCGCCATCGTCGAGCGCACCCGCGACCATGGCATTGTGGAAGGCTCCACCGATCCCGAGGCGCACATGCCCGAATGTACGGTGCAGTATTTGCCGGTAGATTCGGACCTGGCGCCGGGCGATCGATTTATCACGTCCAACCTGGGCGGGATCTTCCCCAAAGGCATCGTCGTGGGCACCGTCACCGAGGTCAACCGCAACCAGAACAGCCAAAGCTATGCCATCATCCGCCCGGCGGTGGATTTTGCCCACCTGGAGGATGTGCTGGTGATAAAAAGCGATAAGGCGGCCGACGGTGCCGATATCGCCCAGGAGGACGGCCAATGACGTGGCGAAACTGGGTGGCCACCGCCGCGATGCTGCTGCTGGGCATGCTGGTACAAACGGCGGTGCTGCCGGCCATGGGCGTTATGACGATAGCGCCTGAAATTCTGCTGAGTATACTGGTGCTGTGCGCCATCTTTTGGGATGTGCTGCCGGCGGCGCTGCTGGGCTGCGGCTTTGGCGTACTGATGGACATTCTCTTTGGCCGGGGCATCGGCATGTATGCGCTGACGTACCTTATCATCGTCTGGGTGGCTCCGGCGGCCCGCCGGCAGTTCAGCGCCAACAACGCCATAGGCATCGCGCTGTATGTGGCGCTGTGCCATCTGCTGCGCGCCGGGCTGCTGTGGGGCCTTTTATACTTGGTCCGGGCCGAAAATACGCTAACCGCCGCCATGGTGCTGCGCAGGGTGCTAAGCGCGCTGCTGAGCGCAGGCGTGACGCTGGCGCTCTATTATCCGCTGCGCTGGTGGTACACCCGGCGCCAGGAGCGCCAGCAGCGATATTTTTATCGCAGCGGCTTCTAGCCGCACCTACGAAAGCAAGAAGGAAGCATGAAAGAAAACTTCGCAAAACGATATATCGTAGTGGGCGCCGTCTTTTCGGCCATCTTTTTGGTGCTGGTAGGCCGGCTGTTCTTTATGCAGTACCAGCAGGGCGACGTCTATGCCCTGCAGGCCAGCAACAAGAAGACGCAGACCATCCGTCTGGTGGGCGAGCGGGGCCGGATACTGGACAGCAACGGCATGCCGCTGGCCTATAATACCGTCAGCTACACGGTACAGTTCGTCCGCGATTCCACCAAGCGCAGCGAAGCCGATATTATCAACTATACCAATATCATCAGCCGTACCATCGATATTGTCGAAAAGCACGGCGGATCCACCGTGACAGACTTGAACATCCGCCGCCAGGCCGACGGATCCTTTGCCTTTTATTTTGGCGATGACATAAGCGACGAGCTCTTTGCCAAGCGCGAAGACAGCTGGCGCAAAAATATGGGCTTCACCGTTAAGAAATATCCCACCGCCGAAGATGTTTATAAAAGGATGTGCGAAAACTATTGCATTCCCGAAGACATGAGCTACGAAAAAGCCGCCAAGGTGCTGTCCATCTGGCAGAACGTGCAGCAGTCGGCCTACCGCAGCTACATTCCCATCACCGTGGCGGAAAACGTAGACCTGCACACGGTGGCCGAGATTGAAATATACGGCTACGAGCTGCCGGGCATGCAGATTCAGCAGACCACGTCGCGCGTTTACACGAAAAAAAGCATCGCCGCACACATCGTCGGCTACCTGGGCAAGATGACCAGCGAAGAGACGCTCATCGAAAACGAGGGGCTGGGCTATCTGCGCACCGACCTGGTGGGTATCGCCGGCGTAGAGGCGTCGCTGGAGAGCGCGCTGACGCCCAACACCGCCGATCGCACCGGCGTCAGCGTCGTCGAGGTGGACTCCCGCGGCAACATCCAAAGCGAGCTGGAGCGCCGTGAGCCCAAGGACGGCAGCACGGTGCAGCTGACCATCGATACCGGCCTGCAGATCCGCCTGGAAGAGGCGCTGGAGCAGAACATCCAAGAAATTCGCACCGAACAGGAGCAGGTGTTTGCCACCAACGCCAACGGCAAGTACGACGGCATGAAGCTGGAGGATCTCAAGCTGGCGCAGATGGGTGCGGCGGTGGTCATGGACGTGCGCACCGGCAACGTGCTGGCCATGGCCAGCTACCCGTCCTTCGACCCCAACATCTTCACCGGCGGCTTAAGCCTGGAGGAGTACGAGGTGCTGCGCGACGATCCCCGCAACCCGCTGTTCAATAAGGCTATATCCAGCATCGGCACGCCGGGCTCCGTATTTAAGATGGTCACCGGCATCGCCGGCCTGGCCGAGGGCGTCGTCACCCGCGACGAGAAGATCGACGACGACGGCTATTACGATAAATACGTGGTCACCGGCCACGCGCCGCGCTGCTGGGTCTACCCCAGCATCCACAAGCACAAGGATCAGGACATTGTTAAGGCGCTGACCAACTCGTGCAACTACTACTTCTACGAAGTGGCCGATCGGCTGGGCATCGAGCGACTCAACAAATGGGCCGATCTGCTGGGCTTAACCAGCTTAACCGGCGTGGAGCTGCCCAACGAGAAGGTCGGGCAGATTGGAAACCAGCAGACGCTATACGATCCGTCCCGCGCGCCCAGCGGCACGTCGTACCTGGTATACCAAAGCATCCGGCAGATGCTGGTATCGGCCTGCGAGGCCAAAGGCTACGGCTACAGCGACGAGAAGTATAGCGATACCGCCGTCAAGCTGATGAACCTGGTGGCGGTGGAAGGCAACGTCGGCCCGGATATCCGCGCCATTCTGATGAACGATTTAAAATTGAGCCTTTCGGATATTACCAGCTTTACCGCCACCGATTTGGATGGCAACGAGGTCGTCACGCGGCTGGATACCGAAATTTCGTCGCGCATCACCGAGATCAAGTGGGACGGTAACGATACGATACTGACCGGCATCGGCCAGTCGGTGACGATGGTGTCGCCCATCGCCGCGGCCCGGTATCTGTCGGCCATCGTCAACGGCGGCGACGTGTACGAGGCCACCCTCATAAAGGCCATTATCAGCCCCGACGGGCAGGTGGAGGAGAAGCAGCCCCAGCTCATCCGCAAGCTGGACGTGTCGCCCGATATCCTCAAGGCCATCCGCGAGGGCATGAGCGGCGTGGTCAGCCCCGAAGACGGCGGCACCGCCGCCGACTTTTTCCGAGGCTTTAAATACCTCGATCAGCTGGCCGGCAAGACCGGTACCGCCCAGGTCTCCACCATTGACCTGGAGAACAACTCGTGGTTTTTTGCCGTAACTCCTCTGGAGCAGCCCGAGATTGCCGTGGTGGTGTATATCCCCAACGGCTACGCCGGCTCCCGCGGCAACACGACGGTGAAGGCGGCGGTGGAATACTATATGGACAGTAAAACCAGCCAGGTAAACCCCGAGAGCATCCCCCCTTCCAACCAGCTGGTTCCTTAGGGTACGGCCATGGGACGCGTGTTTTTGATCGCATCGGGAAAAGGCGGCGTAGGCAAGACCACCGCCGCCGCCCATCTGGCCACCGAACTGGGCGCGGCGGGTTACCGCACCGCGCTGGTCGACGCCGACTGCGGCCTGCGCAACCTCGATGCGGTGCTGGGGCTGGAGAACCATGTGGTGTACGACCTGCTGGACGTGGCCGAGGGCAACTGCACGCTGCGCCAAGCGCTGGTGGGCGACGCCCGCCGCCCCAACGTGCAGCTGCTGGCGGCGCCGCGCATCCAGGGCAGCCGCGACATTGCGCCGTCGCAGATGAAAGATTTGGTGCGCCGGCTGCGCGACAGCGTGGACTTTGTGCTGCTGGATTGCCCCGCCGGCGTGGAGCAGGGCTTTGACAACGCCGCCGTGGCCGCCGATTTTGCGCTGCTGGTGGTGACCGGCGACGTCACATCGGTACGCGACGCCCGCAGGGCGACGCAGCTGCTGGCCGAAAAGAGCATCGACAGCGCGCTGCTTATCAACCGCTACCATAAGCGCATGGCCCGCAGCGGCAGCATCATGCCGCCCGAGGACATCGCCGAGATACTGTCGCTGCCGGTGTGGGCGCTTATCCCCGACGAAGCCCACGTGGTGCGTGCCGGCAACCTGGGTATGCCGCTGCCCCGCCGGTCAAAGGCGCGGGCGGCCTACGCCGAGGCGGCCCGCCGCATGCTGGACGCAAACCCAACCATAAGGACGGAAACATGATACCGATTACCAAAAAATCCTGGAAATATTTCGACGTGCCGCTGGTGGTGACGGTGGTGCTGCTGTTTGTCATCGGTACGCTGATGGTGGGCAACGCCACCGGCGCAGGCGGCGACAGCGGCAGCGATTGGCGGGGCATACTGGCCAGCATGCGCACCAATACGGTGCGGCTGCACGTGACGTGGTTTATTACCGGCGTACTGCTGGCCGGCGTCGTCGTGTTTTTTGATTATTATCTGTACGGCGAGGCGGAAAAGCTGCTCTACTGGACCACGGTGGCGCTGCTGGTACTGGTGCTCATCGCCGGCAAGACGGTGTTCGGCGCCACGTCCTGGTTTAAGCTGGGCGAGCGGGGCTTCCAGCCGTCGGAGGTGGCCAAGCTGGCGCTCATCATCACGGTGGCCAAAATGCTAAGCCGGTACCCCCATGGCATACAAACGCTCAAAGAGCTGGGCAGCGTGCTGCTGTACGTGGCCATCCCGCTGGGGCTTATCGTGGCGCAGAACGACATGGGAACCGCCATGGTGTTTGCGTTTATTACGATCGTTTTGCTGTTCGTGTCGGGCACCAGCTGGAAGATACTCTCGGGGCTGGCCGGCATCGGCCTGGCGTCGCTGTATCCCATCTGGCTGGTGCTGGGCGAGACGCAAAAGGATCGACTTCGCGTATTTATTGATCCGGCGCTGGACCCGCTGGGCGCCGGCTACAATGTCATCATGTCCAAGATGGCGGTAGGCTCCGGCGGCCTAACCGGCAAAGGATTTTTCGCGGCGGGCAGCCTAAGCCAACTGCGGTACATCCCGGTGCAATCCAGCGATTTTATCTTCGCCGTCACCGCCGAGACGGCGGGGTTTTATCTTTCGGCGCTGGTCATCTTGCTTTACATGTTCCTAATCATTAGAATGTTGGTGATGTCCCGCCGCACCTTTGACCGGTTCGGCAGCTATATCATCGTAGGCGTTATGGCCATGATGGCCTTTCATATCTTTGAAAATATCGGCAT
>JAQVWW010000108.1 GCA_028709505.1 Eubacteriales bacterium | reverse complement strand
GTCTTCCTCAAACGCAAGCCCAAAGGCACGCGCAGCCCCATCCCCGGCGACTACCTGGGCACCTGCGCTCAGGCAGACCTTTTACTCCTCTGTTTACAGCGGCCGGATATCATCAATCCGTGGCCGACCGCCTTCGTCCACAAAGGCAAAGGCCAGCGGCAGCGCCTGCAGCACGTGCTCGTCGCTCTTGCGGAAGATGGCCATGGCCACCTCCTCCTGCCCCACCGGCGGGCTGTAACGCGCCGGCCCGCAGGTGTACACTTCGCCGACAAATTCCCGCAGCGCGCTACCCGACACCTGCCGCTGCAGCGCCGTGGACAAATACGCCGTTGCCTCGCGATATTCGCCCAGCGCGCAGGCCTGTAAAAACGCCTGGGCGATGTCCCGCGGGTCGGTCAAGTCCCGCGCCCGCCCCTGGGCGTAAACGATGCTCTGTTCCCGCGCGTAGCCGGTGGCCCGGCAGATTACGACGCGGCTGTGGCCGGCGATGTCGCCCAGCGCGCTTTGGGCGCGCAGCGTGCCGTCGCCTTCCAGCTGCACGGTGTCCCCCGCCTCATAGGCGGCCTGTTCCCAGCCCTCCTGCGCCGGCCGAAAGACAGCGCCCCATTGGCCTTCGTCGGTTTGGCCCAGCGCGGCGATGTTGCCGCCCACCTGCTTCAGCGTCCCCGCCTGGGCGGCGCCGGGCAGCGCCTGGGACAGCACCGTCTGCTCGTCCTGCTCGATGACCATCCACAGCGTGCCGTAGCGCACCAGCGCGGCGCTTAGGCTGTCCATATCCAGCCGTGACAAGATTTCCGGCGCCAGCGGCAGCTGGGCCTGCGCCGGCTGGCTGCGCGGGTAGAACGTAATCTCGTGCACGCCCGACGGCCATTGTATCATCGTCAGCGGCACGTCCCACTCCCGGGGCAGCGCCAGCACCCCCTCTTGCACGTCAAAGCGTACCGAGCAGGACTGCGTGTCGTTCTGGGCGGGCAGGTAGTGCAGATAGCACCGCCCTTGGGCGGCGATGGGCAGCGTGACCCATTCCTGTGGGCCGATATCGCCGGCGCTGCTGCCGTTTACCAGCAGCAGGCCGGGCATCTGGGCATTGACAGCGATGACTGGCAGCATGGGCGTACCTCTTTACAGATAAGCTGGGGTGCAGTACAATTTATGCAGACTGCACGCGGCATATAACCGCATGAGGAGGGTTTGCCATGATTCGGGCATTAAGCGTGGATTATTTATACAAACATGCGCAGCAGCTGGACGGCCAAACGGTGACCGTGGCCGGATGGGTGCGCACCATCCGTTCTTCCAGCGCCAGCCTGGCATTTATGAGCCTGTCCGACGGCACGTGCTTTGCGCCGGTGCAGGCGGTGCTGGAGGGCAGCCGTACCGAGAGCTTTGCCGACGCCGCCGCGCTGAACGTGGGCAGCGCCGTGTTTGTTGACGGCGTTTTTACGCTGACGCCCGACGCGCCGCAGCCTTTTGAAATTCAGGCCCATCGCGTGCGCGTGGAAGGCGAGAGCCAGCCCGACTATCCGCTGCAAAAGAAGCGGCATTCGTTGGAGTACCTGCGCACCCTCGCGCATCTGCGGCCCCGGACCAACACGTTCCAGGCCGTGTTTCGGCTGCGCTCGCTGCTGGCCAAGTCCATCCACGACTTTTTTCAGGAGCGGGGCTTCGTCTACGTCCACACGCCGCTTATCACGACGTCGGACTGTGAAGGCGCCGGCGAGATGTTCCGCGTCAGCACGCTGGACGCCAAGAACCCGCCGCTAACCGCCCAAGGCGGCGTGGATTTTAGCCAGGATTTTTTTGGTAAAGAAGCTTTTTTGACGGTGTCGGGCCAGCTGGATGTGGAAAGCCACGCCATGGCCTTTCGCAACGTATACACGTTCGGGCCGACGTTCCGCGCCGAGAAATCTTTTACGCCGCGGCACGCCGCCGAGTTTTGGATGATTGAGCCGGAGATCGCCTTTGCCGATCTGGAGGACGACATGGCGCTGGCCGAGGATATGATGAAATACATGATATCCGACATGCTGGCCAAAGCGCCCGAGGAGCTGAAATTCTTTAACCAGTTTATAGACAAAGGCCTCATCCAGCGCCTGGAGCACGTGGCCGGCGCCGACTTTGCCCGCGTATCGTACACCGAAGCCATCGACATTCTCAAAAAAAGCGGCAAAAGCTTTGAGTATCCGGTGGGCTGGGAGCTGGGCCTGCAGACCGAGCACGAGCGGTACTTAACCGAGGAGGTTTTCCGCCGCCCGGTGTTCGTCACCGACTATCCCAAGGAGGTGAAGGCCTTCTATATGCGCCTAAACGACGACGAGCGCACCGTGGCTGCCACCGACCTTCTGGTGCCGGGCATCGGCGAAATCATCGGCGGCTCCCAGCGCGAGGAGCGCATGGACGTGCTGCTTAGCCGCATGGCCGAGTGCGGCCTGGACGAAGCGCCCTACTGGTGGTATCTGGATCTGCGCCGCTACGGCAGCGTCCGCCACGCCGGATACGGGCTGGGCTTTGAGCGGGCGGTGATGTATCTGACCGGCATGAAGAACATCCGCGACGTCATCTCGTTCCCCCGCACCACCGGCAGCGCCGATTTTTAACCGACGGGCAAGCGGCATGGGGGTGGAACGTATGGACGAGCTTTTAACGTTTGCCGACGGCGCGGCGTTTCGGCAATGGCTTACGCAAAATTGTTTATCCAGCGGCGGCGTGTGGCTGCTGTTCGGCAAGAGCGGCGTTCCGGCCACAGTAAGCGCCGCCCAGGCGCTGGAGGAAGCGCTGTGCTTTGGGTGGATTGACGGCGTCATGCAGCGCATCGACGCGGTGACGTACAAGAAGTACTTTGCGCCCCGCCGTGACGCCAGCAAGTGGTCTCAAAAGAACAAAGCGCTGGTGGCGCAGCTGGAAAAGAGCGGCCGGATGACCGATTACGGGCGCCAGAAGGTGGCCCAGGCCCAGAAGAGCGGCCACTGGGATACGCCCCCACCGCCGGCGGTGACCGACCAGCAGATAGCCGCTGTAGCGGCGCTGCTGCAAGGGCACGAGCCGGCCCACACGAATTTTCAGGCCATGTCGCCTTCGGTACGGCGGACTTATACGCGCGCGTATCTGGACGCCAAGACCGACGCCGGCCGCGCCCGGCGCCTGGCGTGGATGATCGACCGGCTGGACAAGAACCTAAAGCCCATGTAGCGCATGCCCTTAAAATATCAACGCGCCGCCGGATGCATTCCGGCGGCGCGTCGCGTTGTTTGGCCTCTTATGCCGGCGTTTTTGGCGCGGCGGCAAGGTTGCGCCACACGGCGGCGCTAGCTGAGCATCTGCCCCGGCTCGGCCTTGTCCAGGCTTTCCTGGATGCAATCCTGCACCAGCGCCAGTATGCGCGAGTCGTTGCTGCGCAGATACTCGCGGGTTAAGCTGGCCAGCCGGTACGCCCGCTGGCGGTATAGCTCCGCCCGCTCCTGGGCGTCTTTTACGCGCAGGCGGGCCGTCTCGGTGGCGTCCAGCGATATGATGCGGCACACCTCGTTGCTCACCGTCTGGGCGATGTGCTGCGTCAGCTCTTCGGCGCCCAGCGCGGCCGTGCGGGCCGGACGCGTCACGTCGGGTACGATACCCTGCTGCGCCAGCTCGTCCAGCACCTCTTTGACCATCGGCGGCCGGCTCTTCATCAGCGATCGGTACTTGTTCTGATAGCGCAGCATGCGCGTGCGGTCGCCCCGGGCCAGCTGCGCGGCGCAGGCGCGGATGGATTTGCCCTGGCTGTGCCACGTCAGCATAGTTTTGAGCATGCTGCGTGCCTCGGCGGCGGTAAAAGGCTCAAAGGCCGGCCGCGGCCGGCGGGCTACGGGATGGGTGTCCGCCATACGGCTGCGCAGCACCGTATAATAATAGTTGCGCACGCTGTTGGGCCTGCGTCCGGTCTGCTGCGCCACCTCTTCAAACACGGTGCGCAGCGATTCGCGGTTTTGCTCGGCCTGTACCAGCCGTTCCCTGAGCAGTTCCTCTTCGGCCTTAGTCCACCCCGAGCGGGCGTGAATGCGCCTTACGCTTTTGGATTGCATCATGTTTTCCATATAAACTCCCCCGAATGAACAGATTATCCAAATTATCCGCTTTTGGGCTTTTGGCTATACCTTGCGCAATGTGAAAATAAGATTTTTAGCAGGAGTGACTGTTTCCTGATGTATTTTATCTCTATTCAGCCCATCGGCCGGGAAGAACCGCCGCCGCGGGTTAATCTGCATGCACGCCGTAAAAAAGCCACGAAAAATACGATTTTTGCGCGCAACAGGCCGGCGCCGCTGACATTTTTTGATACACCACGCAACGGCCGCAGCCGCTACGTACGCGGCGGGTTTTTAACGCTGTACGGCACGCGGGCTTTTTGTTTGGCGCCGGCGCCGCGCTTGCCAGCGCGAGGCGCGTTGGGGTATAATGCAGGCATGATTGACTACGTACCCCAGCGGGCCGTCGCCGCCCTTTCACCGGCGCTGCGCGGGTGCGCCGCCGGCTTTGAGGCGGTGGGCCTGGCGCTGTATGCCGTCGGCGGATGGGTGCGCGATTTTTTGGACGATCGCCACAGCCACGACATGGATCTAACCTCCCCGGCGTCCTGGCAGCAGGCCGAGGCGCTTTTTACCGCCTGCGGCGCCCGGGTGGTGGACCGGCAGACGCAGCTGGGTACGCTTACCGTGCTGCTGGGCGGTGAAAGCTACGAGTATACGGCATTTCGCCGCGAGTCCTACGGGCCCGGCGGCGTGCACCGGCCGGCACAGGTCAGCTTTGACGCCACGCTGGGCGACGACGCGCGGCGGCGGGATTTTACCGTAAACGCGCTGTATTTGCGCGTTCATACCGGCGAGATTGTCGACCCGCTGGGCGGCCTTGGCGCGTTGGCGCAGCGGCGGCTTCAAACCTGCCGCCGGCCCGAAGAGACCTTTGCCGACGACGGCCTGCGGCTGCTGCGCATGGTGCGCTTTGCCTGCACGCTGGATTTTACCGTGCCCGACGACGTGCTGCTGCAGGCCCACGCCCACGCGGCGCTGCTGCGCGACTTGTCAGCCGAGCGCTTCCGTGGCGAATTGACCAGAATACTGCTTTGCCCGCGCGTATATGACGCGCTTACGATGATGGAGGAGTGCGGATTTTTGGATGTGCTGCTGCCCGAGCTTACCGCCGGGCGGGGGGTTGCCCAGCGCCGCGAATACCACGATTACGACGTGCTACACCACCAATTTCACGCCTGCGCCCACGCGCCGGCTAACGAGATAGACCGCTGGGCGGCGCTGCTGCACGACGTGGGCAAGCCTTTAAGCCTGGCCGCGCGTGGCGATATGCACGCCCACGCGCCGCTAGGAGCCGATACCGCCCGCGCGCTGCTGCGGCGGCTGAAGTACCCTACCGCCATCGTGGACGAGGTGGGCAAGCTCATCGCCGCCCATATGTACGACCTGGACGGGCGCACCAAAGAGGATAAATTGCGGTGGTTTTTTGCGCGGCTGGGCCCAGACAGCGCCGCGCGGCTGCTTGCGTTGCGCCGTGCCGACGTGCTGGGCTCCAAGGCGCAACCGCCGTGTGACGATCCCGCCGCGCGG
>JAQVWW010000107.1 GCA_028709505.1 Eubacteriales bacterium | reverse complement strand
GGGCCCTTTCTGCTGGGGTTGTGGAACCGGCGCGCCGGCAAAGCTGCCGCCTGGGCCGGCATGCTGACGGGCTTTGGCACGGCGGTGGTGCTCAACCTGCTGCCGCGGTGGGGCATATGGACGGCAGTGGACTCGCCAATGGCCGGCGTCATCGCCATGATAGCTGGTTTGGTGGTTACCGGCATCGTTTCGCTTTTGTGGCCGGCTAAAGCGTTCACGCGGGATCAAGAAGCCGCCGCCGTACAGGCGGAAGGTATAGGCGGCTGAACATATGGCAACAATTCCTCCAGAGGTGAGGAATGATGACAAGAAAAGATACCCTCGTCTATAGTGCGGGGGTTCTTCTTTTTCTGGCGGTACTGCTGACGGCAGGGATGACCGCCGCCACGCCGCCGGCGCCGGCGGGCTTTGCGCTGCAACAGCAGTACACGCAGCTGTGGGGTTACGAGCTGCCCGGCTGCCAAAACAGCCGCCAGGCGCTGCAGGAGCTCAACGCCGTGTGCGCCGCCCACGCGCTGAGCGACGCCCGGATAACCGTGCGGCAGAACGAGCAGGGGCTGTATTTCGGCTCCATCAAAACTGTGGGTAGCGGCCCGGCGCTGCTTTTTTCACCCTACGCCACCGGTTATGGCGCCTCTTATTGGGCGGCGCTTACGATGGACGCGGCGGCACGCAGGTGGATGCTGGATAACCTGCTAAGCGGCAAGGATTACCGCGTGGAATACGAGGATGCCACCACGTGCATCGTGTCGTACTATGAGGGCGGGCGCCTATGGCAAGCGGCCGTCCGCTCGCAGCAGGGCGGCGTACGCTATACCATTGCCACCCCGGCGCTGGACGGTGATTTTTAACATGAAGATGATACGCGTACAACAAAGCCCGCCGCTTAGTGGCGAGGTGATGGTGGGCACGTCTAAAAACAGCATGCTGCCCATACTGGCAGCTTGCCTGCTCAGTAAAAAAGAGATCATTTTGCACGATGTGCCCGACTTAACCGACGTGCGCCAGATGCGCAAGCTGTTGCAATCGCTGGGCGCAAAGGTGACCGAGCAGCAGCGCACGTGGGTCATCTGCTGTTCCAACATCCGCAGCTGTATTGCGCCGGTGGATATCGTGCAGCGCTTTCGCGCCTCGTTTCTCATCGCGGGGCCGCTGCTGGCCCGCTTAGGCGGCGTCGTTATCCCATTTCCCGGCGGCTGTTCGATCGGCAGCCGGCCGGTGGATATGCACATCAAAGGCTTAAACGTGCTGGGCGCGAAGGCCAAAGATCAGGGCTTTGCGCTGAACATAGACGGCGCCCGGCTCAAAGGCGACGTCATCTATCTGGATTATCCCAGCGTAGGCGCCACAGAAAATATCATGATGGCGGCGGTGCTGGCCCAGGGTACCACGTCCATCATCAACGCCGCCCGGGAGCCCGAGGTGGAGGATTTGGCCCGCTTTTTAAACACGATGGGCGCACGCATACAGGGCGCCGGCAGCTGCATGCTAACCATAGAGGGCGTAAAAGAGCTGGACGGCTGCGAATACCGCGCCATACCCGACCGTATCGAAGCGGGCACATTCATGTATGCCACCGCCGTCACCGGCGGCGACGTCGCGCTGCGCGGCGCCAGTAGCCTATGGCTCAAGCCTGTCTTTGCCAAGTTGCGCGAAGCCGGCGCGCAGGTGTGGGAAGAAGAAAACTGTGTGCGCGTCCGCAGCGAAGGCACCCTGGACGCCGTGCATATCAAAACCATGCCCTGGCCGGGCTTTCCCACCGATTTACAGCCGCAGGCACTGGTGCTGGCGGCAATCAGCCGCGGAACCAGTCTCATCACCGAGACGGTGTTTGAAAACCGCTTTTTGCACGCCAACGAACTCAACACGATGGGGGCCGACATCAGCATACAGGATCGCTGCGCCATCGTGCAGGGCTGCCGCGGACTGTGGGGCGCGCGGGTGCAGGCCACCGACTTAAGGGCCGGCGCGGCGCTGGTGCTGGCCGGGCTGGCCGCCCAGGGTGAAACCGATGTCATGGGTATTGAACACATCGAACGCGGGTATGAAAACCTGCCCTATAAGCTCAATGCGCTGGGGGCCGACATAAAGATTATCGATACGCATATGGATAGTAGAAACGAGTACCCAATGCTATACTAATTTGCCAAAGCAGGTGAAGCCATGCGTTACCGGATACGGCGGGCCACCCCCGTCACGTTCTACGTCCATTTGGTGTTGACTTTGTTGATCCTAGTGCTGGCCTGCCCGCTGATTTTACTGGAGCAGCCCACAATAAAAGAAAACCGCCTCGCTCCGGTTGTGACATACGCGCCTATCACCACGACGCCCATCCAAGATCAGCTGCGCATACAGATGTACGACAGCGGCCAGGGCAAAGTGGTCGAGATGCTGCTGGATGAATACTTGGTGGGCGTTGTGGCAGCTGAAATGCCGGCCACGTACCAGATGGGGGCGCTGCGCGCCCAGGCCGTGGCCGCCCGCACCTATTGCGTCAAAAACAAAATTTCAAGCGGCTGTTCGGCCCACGAAGGAGCCGACGTCTGCGACCAATCCAACCACTGCCAGGCCTATGCCAGCCCGGAGCAGCGCAAGACCCGCTGGGGGGACGGCTTCGGTGCCAACGAGGAGAAAATTCGCTATAGCGTATATTCCACGCAGAACGAAATTCTCACTTACCAGGGCCAGCCCATTACGGTTCTGTTCCATTCCACCAGCGGCGGCATGACCGAGGACGTCGAGCACGTATTTTCGCAGGCGCTGCCGTATCTGCGCAGCGTAGAAAGCCCCGGCGAGGAGGACAGCTCAAAATTCCACGACGATAAGTCCTTTACGTTAAAAGAAGCGGCGCAGTTGCTCAACGAACGCTTTCAAGACGCCAAAGTGACGGCCGATAAGCTGTCCGGGCAGCTGTCCATCGTAAAGCGTTACGACAGCGGCCGTATTGAGCAGATACGCGTGGGCGGCGTTACCGTCAGCGGCGTAGAAGTGCGCCGGGCGCTGGGGTTAAACTCGGCCAATTTTACGTTTACCGTCAGCGGCGGCCAAATCACCTTTCATACCGTCGGCTACGGCCACGGCGTGGGCATGAGCCAGGTGGGCGCCGACGCCATGGCCCGCGAGGGCAACACGTATGCCGAGATCTTAAAATACTATTACACCGGCATTGAGCTGGATGAAATTTGGAATTATGTGAAATAAGGCGTATGCGTTTTTGACGCCGGGTCAATACTATGGCCGGAGGTGTTTGCGATGACAAACAATAATTCCGGCAACAAAAATCAATTTTCCGGTAAAAATAATAACCTGTCGGCCTTCTTCAACAAGTACGGGGTGCTGGTTGCGCTGGGTGGCTGCGCCGTCATCATAGGCGGCACGTGGCTGTTCACCAACGACGACTTCTGGGGCAAACAGCCCGACGCCCAGAACACGCCGCCGGCCATCGTACAAAACGATGACACGCAGTCGGGCACCGATCTATCCGAACGGCTGGACGACGTGCAAAAGACAGCTTCGCCGGCTACGACGCCCGCGCCCACAGCCCAGGGCGTTGCCCAAACCAACGACCCGACCGCGCCCGGCGCCATTCCCAAGATGGTAAAGCCGGTGGCGGGTACGGTAAAAAAGAACTTTGCCGTCGATAAGCTGCTGTATTCGGAGACGCTCAACCAGTGGCAGACCCATGGCGGCGTGGACTTTGCCGTAAGTGACGGCGACGATGTTCTATGCGTGCTGGACGGCACGATAAACGCCGTATACAACGACCTTTTGTGGGGCAGCTGCGTGGAGGTGAAGCATGCCGACGGCTTAACCAGCCTGTATGCCGGGCTTAAAGATACCGGCGCACTGAAGACCGGCACCGAGGTCAAACAGGGGCAGGTGCTGGCAAAAGCCGGCGGAACCATCCCTTGTGAAGCCGAAGACGGCCTGCATCTGCACTTCGAAATGAAGAAAAATGGCGTCGCCATCAACAGCGAAGAGTATTTTATACAATAGATGCCACTACGGGCCGCATGCGGCCCGTTTCGTTCAAAATAGCATTTCTTACCGTGTATTTTGCTTAATATAAGGTTGACTATCCAGGGCAGATAGTAATAAAATGAAATAACAGATTGTGTAGATGAAGATATGCAGTTTTTACTAGCCGATAAGCTTTATCAAATTGAGGAGAGTTTCAAACAAATGTTTTTTGGCAGCCAGGATATTGGTATTGATTTGGGTACGGCCAGCGTGCTGGTATACGTAAAAGGAAGGGGTATCGTACTGCGCGAGCCGTCGGTGGTGGCTATTGAAAAAGCCACCGGCCAGTTGCTGGCCGTGGGCGAAGACGCCCGCCGCATGCTGGGCAGGACCCCCGGCAATATCGTAGCCATTCGACCGCTGAAGGACGGCGTGATCTCCGACTATCGCTATACCGAGATGATGTTGAACCACTTTTTAAACAAGGTGCTGGGCAAACGGCTATTCTTTAAGCCCCGCGTCATGGTATGCATTCCCAGCGGCGTCACCGAAGTGGAGCGCCGTTCGGTGGAGGAAGCCACGCTGCACGCCGGCGCCCGCAAGACTTCCACCATCGAGGAGCCCATCGCCGCTGCCATCGGCGCCGGGTTGGACATCGGCCGCCCTTACGGCAGCATGGTGGTGGACATCGGCGGCGGTACCACCGATATTGCCGTGCTGTCACTGGGCAGCTCCGTGGTGTCCGACTCCATCAAGGTGGCCGGCGATAAGTTCGATGAACACATCCTGCGCTATATGCGCAAGAAACACAACCTGCTCATCGGTGAACGCACCGCCGAGGACATGAAGATGACCATCGGCTCGGCGTTTCCCCGCAAGGAGACGCTGTATATGGAGGTTACCGGGCGCAACCTGATATCCGGCCTGCCCAAGACCATCACCGTCACGTCCGATGAAATGGTAGAGGCACTGGAAGAGCCGGTACAGGCCATTTTGGAGACGGTCCACTCGGTGTTGGAGCGCACACCGCCCGAAATTTCGGCGGATATTTTTGAGCGGGGCATCGTCATGACCGGCGGCGGCGCGCTGCTCTACGGCATCGACATCCGTATCCAGCAGTACACGCGCGTGCCTTGCTTTGTGGCCGAGGATGCCATATCCTGCGTGGCTATTGGTACCGGCCTGGCGCTGGAGAGCCTCAGCAGCTTCGGCCGGGGCACCCGATTCTATCTTTCGGGCAACAGAAGCGAAGATTTCTTTGCCGACTAACCCAAAACGTTACAAAGGCGGCAGCAATGCCGTCTTTTTGTTTGCAGGAAGGCCTTGCGTCGTTTGGTAATCTGTTGCGAAAGGATATTGACCGTCTTTGGGTTCGGCGGAGCGTGACGGCCTAGAAAAAGGCTTTTCCGCCGCCGAGCGGGGTGTCTTTTTTCTCGCCTTGCTTTGCCTCGGGGGCTCCTTTATAATAAATGAAGGTTTGGGAAAGGGTGATTCTTTGGCATATCATGTGTCGGTGGATGCATTCGACGGCCCGCTGGATTTGCTGCTTCATTTGGTCTCCAAGGCGCAAGTGGACATCCGCGATATCTTCATTGGCGAAATAACCGATCAGTTTCTGGTCTACATTGCGCAGCTCAACGGCGTGGATATGGACCGGAGCAGCGAATTTTTGGAAATGGCGGCGCAGCTGATTGAAATTAAATCGCGCAA
>JAQVWW010000106.1 GCA_028709505.1 Eubacteriales bacterium | reverse complement strand
TTTTCACAGGGGATATGAAACTGTAGCTATCGAGTTTGGCTTGACTGAAGAAAACTGTCCCGACAGGGGGCGGGCAAGTCTACCGTTTGATAAACTGGTTGCGGCATTTGAGAACGAAACCATGATGTTCGGATATTTTTCTGACGATATCATTGTGGGTTTCCTTGGTATAAAATTGCACGAGGGCGGAATTTGTAAACTTGATGACATTGTAATTTTACCGGAATATAGACAACTTGGTTATGGAAAAAAGCTTTTAGATTTTTGCAAGGTAACAGCAAAAGAACTCGGCGCATCCAAAATCCTTTTAGCCATGATAGACGATAATAAGCGTCTTAGAAAATGGTATGAGGAAAATGGATTTATAAATATTGGGTATAAAAAATATGATGGAGCACCGTTTACGGTTGGAAGGATGGAATGTATATTGTAAGCATTGGCAGAACCTATCCTGATCTTTATATTATCGCGCGTTAAGGGGTGCGCCAGAAATGAAATCGTTAAACGATGCACCATCCGGCGGTTTTTGGCGGTGCATTTTATCAATACTCGGTTACTTTGCCAAAGAAAAAGCTGGGAAACATGCGCGTTCCCGGCTTTTTGTTTTTTGAAAATCCGATGGATGATTTCGCTTTGGGGCGCGTGGATCAAAATGTCTCCTTGTTTGCCGGCGAGACGGGGCTGCCCCGCCCGTGTGGGTGCGTGGAGGGAAGCCTTAGGAAAAGGCGGCATATCGGCCGGCAGCGCCCGCGCGGATCACAGGGGTAGAAGCTTTCCTTTTTTTAAAACCGGAATACCCTTTCCTAGCGACAATGTGCCGACGCCGCAAAGCATACGCCGTTGCAGGCCGCAACCCCGTCCGGATACGGTTGCGCTCACCGCTGTTTACGGCATTTAACAAAAAACTCCATGCTTTTCGCGCGGCAAATATGATAGACTTAAGGTACGAACAAATATTTGGCGAAAGTGGAGGCAATGACTTGAAAGCGTTCAAAACGATGCTCCCCTATTGGCTCATCATCGCGCTTGGTTTCTATTTGCTGCCGCTGCTGATAGGCGATACCGGCTCGGCCATGGCGATATTGCTGATAGCGCTGCCGCTGATCTGTTTGATCTGCGCGCTGGTTTACGGCGCGAAACATGCGTTTCACTGGTTATTTGCCGTGGGTATCGCGCTGTTATTCGTCCCGTCCATCTTTCTTTTTTATAACGCCAGCGCCTGGGTATACAGCCCCGGCTATGGGGTAGTGGTGGCCGTTGGCAATCTGCTGGGGTGGCTGCTTGGCAAGGTTCGGGCATAAGCGCTTATTCCTGCGCCGCTGCCGTCACCCGAGCACCGATTCCGGCCACCCTGCCGGGCAGTGCGTGTGCCGCCGGGCAATTGCTCTGTGCGGCTGCGGCGGTCGGCCTATCTTACATCGTCACAGCAAGCCGAACCCGCCGAACCAGATTTCGCTGACTAGGCCGCAGGCTTTTGGTTGCGGCCTTTTGCGTCGCGCCTTTTTTCCCGCAAGTTCTTTTGGCTTCGTGAGAGCTTCGGCGGCCGGTTTGGCCTAGATTCGTTTTATTTTTTAAAACCCGTTTAACCGCCAAAGCGGGCCGCGCCCTACTGAACTGCTGCAGCCGCGTTGCGGTTGAAGTAGTTTCACACCGCTGCGCAGCGTCTCTTGGCGTTGGAGCAACCCTTTACCCGGTTCGCCCAGTCACCTACACAGTAGCACTTGCGCTTATATTTGGAGAAACGCGCAAAGCGGTACTCGTCCAAGGGCGATCTACATTTCCCGCGTTTTTTCGCCGCAGGTTCTCCGTTATTCTATAGTAAATTTATAGCATTACGGTTTTCTTCATGATAGTATGCACGAAACGATGGATAATGGCTACCTGTTTCTGCCAAGAACGTTATGTTCGGGAAGGAGCGCCTGTGAATACAAAGATATTGCTGCCCTGCCTGCTGGCTCTGGCTTTGTGCGCCTGTACGGTTTCGCCGGCTGTGCCATCTGCGCCGACACCCACCGAAACACCGCATAGCGCGCCGCCTGCGCCCAGCCCCGCGCCTTTGGCCACAACGACGCCAACGGCCACGCCCCCAGCAGATTTCCAGCCGTATGTGTCCTATTACAAGCCGCCCTATAACCGGCTGGTGACCATGGAAATGGGCGAGTTTGCTGCCGCGGTGGCCCGGCTGTATGAGCAGCCCGAACAGACGCTGCAGTACGGCACCGTCCGGCTGACCAGCGAAGTGTCGCAGACCGGCATCACGTATACGTGGGCGCCGGGCCTATCGGCGCGTTTGGTCATCAGCGCCGACGGCACCTATTTTTTTGACCGCCCCTGCCGGAACACGACCGACGGCATTTTTTACCCCGCCGGGGCGGTTTGCGCCGACCTGCTGGAGGCGGTGATGGACGAGCTGGGCTGCACCTTTGCCCGTATCCAGGACGTGCGCGATATTCAAAAGGCACGGCTGCTGCTCACCCGCGATGGACAAACCGTCCTCGACAAGACCATCGCCGGCGGCGACGCCCGGGCGCTGGAGGAATTCCTGGCCGGCGCGCAGCTTAAATATACGCCGTCCACGTTCGTCATAGGCCCGGCGCTTATCCTGACCCGTCAAGACGGTAGCGTTTTGCACGCCGCGGTGGACATCACGCAGGACTGGCTGGTGCTGGAGCCTTGGCTCTTCTACGACTACGGCCCCGCCGATGAACACGACGCCACGCGGGAGTTCCTGTCCTTTTTCGATATGGACGGATGGCCGGCAGAGCTGGAACAATGGGAGCGCCCATCCACCGCCGCCGCGCGGTACGGCAGCCTGCCGCCCTTTTTAAGCGATTGGCCGCTGCCGTAGGTTTCTATTTTGGCGCCTTCTTACCCGAAGGCGCCTTTTTTATGCCGGATAACCCGGCCTGCTCTTTGCGCCTATTGTGCGCACTCGCTTTCCTTTTGAACAGCCGCGCCATAAGCCGGCTTTTTCTTGCATTTGGGCCGGCGAAACGATACAATCAAGCTAATCAAATAACCAAATCTGGAAAACTGGAGGCTACTATGAGCAGTTTTTTGATTGGAGTCATGAACAACAGCTTTCGCCTGCCCCTGCGCGACGGTTTACAAAAAGCCGCCGAGTTGGGCGCCCAGGGCGTGCAAATCTATGCCACGTCCGGGGAGATGGCCCCGGAGAACCTGACCGCTCAAGCGCGCCGGGATCTGCTGCGCTATATTCAGGACTTGGGCCTTCGCGTATCGGCGCTGTGCGCCGACTTGGGCGGGCACGGCTTTACCCGCGCCCAGGATAACCCCGCCAAAATCGAACGCTCGCAGCGCATCATCGACTTGGCGCTGGATCTGGACTGCCGCATCGCCACCACGCACATCGGTGTGGTACCCGAGGATTTTTCCACGCCGCGCTACGAAATTATGGCCGACGCCTGCCGCAGGCTGGGCGAATATGCCGGGAAAGCCGACGCGTCCTTTGCCATTGAGACCGGCCCCGAGCCTTCGCCGCGTCTGCGCCGGTTTTTGGATTCACTCGCCTGCAAGGGTATGGCGGTCAACTTTGACCCGGCCAACCTGTGCATGGTGATAGGCGAAAACGCCGCCGAGGCCATCCGCAGCCTGGCCCCCTACATCGTACACATCCACGCCAAGGACGGCACTATGCTTAAAAAGACCGACCCGGAGATCATTTATAACTTCTTTGCCGAGGGCGGCATCGAGGATATGCGCATCGAGGATTACTTCATCGAACAGCCGCTGGGTGAAGGCCAGGTAGACTGGGACGGCTTCTTCGCCGCGCTGCGCGAGATAGACTACAACGGCTTTTTGACCATCGAGCGCGAGGTGGGCGCCGACCCTGTCGGCGATATCGCCAAGGCTGTCGCTTTTTTAAAGGAGCGTATTTAAAACGCCGGCCCGGCGCGGGTATCCTCCGCGCCGTCTCTTTTGGCGCCGCATAGCGGCGTCGTGCTTAGGCGCGCCCGGTACTTCGACTCCCTAGAAAGGCCACGCACGAAGCGGCGCGTTTACACGCCTGGTACTCCGGCCCTCTAGAAAGGCCACGCACGAAGCGGCGCGTTTCACGCGCCTGGTAACATCGCAACAAGGAGTTTGTCCGTGCCATACATTCTAACACTGGAAAGCAGCACGTCCGCCGCGAAGGCCGCTGTGTACGACGATAGCGGCGCCATGGTGCAGCTGGTGCAACAGCCCTGGCCGTGGACGCAGGTGGAGCTGCAGGATGCGCCGCAGCTGTTGGACACGCTGCTGTGCTGCGGCAAGCAGGCCGCCCAGGGCTATGACATCGCCGCCATCGGCCTGTCGGGTATCATGCCGTCGCTGCTGCTGTGCGCCGCCGATATGCGGCCGCTGTCGCCCATATGGACGTGGGCGCATACCGGCAGCCGGCACACGGTAGCCCGTTACGCGCACGATACCGCGCTGGTAGACGGCCTTTATCGGCGCACCGGCTGCCCGGCCCATACGCAATATCCGCTGTGGCAGCTCGTCTACCGCCGCGAGCAAGGCGACCCGGCCTACCGGGCCGCCGCCGTCGTCACCACGCAGGTGGGGTATGTGTTTGCCCGGCTGACCGGGCAGGCGCTCTCCTCTCGGGCCACCGAATCGTCGTCGGGCATGTTCAACCTGGCCGCCCGGGATTGGGATGACGAGGCCCTGGCGCTGGCCGGCGTTACGCGCGCCATGCTGCCGCCGCTGGCCGAAGCCGACGATCATCGGCCGCTGTGTACGCAGATGGCCCGGGCGCTGGGCGTCGGCAGCGGCATTCCCGTCAGCGTAGGCGCGCCCGACGGCCTTCTTAACCAAATCGGTTCGGGCGCGCTGGGCCACGGCGCCATGACGTTCTCGGTGGGCACTTCCGGCGCGCTGCGCATCGCCGTGCCCACGCCCAGCACGTCCGGCGGGCGCAACACGTGGTGCTACTATATCGCCGAGCGCTACCTGGCCGGTGCGTCCACGTCCGGCGCCGGCAGCTGCATCTCGTGGTTCCGCTCGCTGTTCGCTCCGGGCGTACCCTTTGCGCAGCTGGAGCAGGAAGCGCTGTCCGCCGCCGGCGACGACCTGCCCATCTATCTGCCCTTTAACTTCGGCGAGCGCGCGCCGGGCTTTGACGCCGCCCGGCTGGGCGCGTTTGAGGCCATGACCGGCAGCCAGCACCGCGGGCATTTCTACCGGGCCGTTCTGGAGGGCATTCTGTTCAATCTGTACCACTGCTATGAGCTGCTCAGCGCCAAAACCGGCCAGCCCTCGCAGATCCGCCTAAGCGGCGGCATTACCAACTCGCCGCTGTGGATGCACATCGCGGCGGAGCTGTTTAACCGTGAAATGCTGCTGCACGAAGGCGAGCACGCGTCGCTCAACGGCGCGGCGGCGCTGGCGCTAAAAGCCGCCGGGTTGATGGCCGCGCTGGACGACTACCAGCCGCAGATCATCGGCTCCATCCTGCCCGATGGCACGCTGCGCCCGGCGCTTATCCGGCGCTATGCCGCCTATCTGGAACATTATCGCCGCTCGTCGGCGTCATAGCCATCGTTTACCAATATCCCATTAACTTTTGAGGTGATTGCCATGGAGTATATGGAGCGTTACCAACGCTGGTGTGAAAAGGTCAGCGACGCGCAGCTGGCCGCCCAGTTATCCAGCATGTCCCCCGATGAAATTCGCGAAAGTTTTACGATGGATTTGGAGTTTGGCACCG
>JAQVWW010000105.1 GCA_028709505.1 Eubacteriales bacterium | reverse complement strand
CTCCTGCACCACTTCGCCGCGCATAACGCGGGCAAAATACTGCTGGAACTCGTCCTTGGTCATGCTCTGGAAGCTATCCTGGGCGTCGCTGCGGGGTTGCCCGGCGGTGTCTACGCTGATACTGGTAATTTTGCCCGTTTTGTTCACCACCCATACGGCGGCGTCGTAGCGTTGGGCAGCAAATACGTAAGCCTGGGCCAGCATATTGTCGGTGGACGGCGACAGGCTTAAAAAGGATGTAGCGCTTAGCGCCGCCAGCGCCGTAGCCTCGCTGTGCAGCGCCGTCATCCGCTCCTGATAATATTCGCTCTGGTAGATGCCGGCAATGGCCAGCGTAAGGCCGCCCACCAGCACCAGCGCCACCGCCAGATACACCGTCAACAGCCGGATAAACAGCGAACGGAACACGTTAACGTACCTCAAATTTGTAGCCGACGCCCCAGACGGTCTTGATCTGCCAGTTCACATCGTCGCTGAGCGCCAGTTTTTCGCGCAGGCGCTTGATGTGTACATCGACGGTGCGCGAGTCGCCAAAGTAATCAAATCCCCACACCTGCTCCAGCAGCTGCTCGCGGGTGAACACTTTGTTGGGGCGGGCGGCCAGGAAATACAGCAGCTCCATCTCTTTGGGCGGCAGTTCCATCATCTGGCCCTGGTATTGCACCGTGTAGTTGGTATGGTTGATCTGCAGCGAGTCAAACTCCAGCACGCCGCTGTCCTGCTCGGGGACGGGCTGGGCGCGGCGCAGGATGGCGCGTATTCGGGCCGTCAGCTCCTGCGGTTCGAAGGGCTTTACCATATAGTCGTCGGCGCCCAGTTCCAGCCCCAGCACTTTATCGAACGTCTCGCCTTTGGCCGTCAGCATGATGATGGGCGTATTGTCCTTTTTACGGATTTCGCGGCACACGTCCCAGCCTGACAGGCCGGGCAGCATGATATCCAAAATGACCAGATCGAACTTTTCCTCACGCACGCGGCGGGCGGCTTCGGTGCCGTCGAACGCGCTGATGACGTCATAGCCCTCTTTTTCCACATACAGCCGCACCAGCTGGTTGATATTCTCGTCGTCGTCTACCACCAAAACCCTGATTTTTTCTGCCATAGCGCATCGCTCCTTTATGTTATTTGTATTATAACCTGAGAACGGGGCGAATAGATGAATAAAGTATGAAAAAAATACAGCGCCTTGGCGAATCGGCGCGGCCCCGGCCCGATCGGACGCATACGGCGCGCTTTTTGCCGCGCTTCGCCCCGTTTTCCGGCCATCGCCGCTGCAGTCATTGTAATGCCCGGCAAAACGGCCTATAATAAAAATACATTGAATAATTATGGTATGGAGAAGAATTGTGAAGATAGCCCAGTATGTGAAGCGCTTTTTTACCCCTCGTTACATGATTCAGCCCGAAAACATAAAAGGCGAGCTGCCCTCTACACAGGAAATATATACTACCGCATACAATATGGCCTGGCCTTCCACGGTGGAAGCGGTATTGATGGGCCTGGTTGGCCTGGTGGATACGATTATGGTGGGCACGCTGGGCTCGTCGGCCATCGCCGCCGTGGGCATTACCAACCAACCGCGGATGATTGTGCTGGCTATCATCATGTCGCTGAACGTAGGCGTCACCGCCGTGGTAGCCCGCCGTACCGGCGAGGGCGACCGGCTTAGCGCCATACGCTGCCTGAAGCAGTGCTTCGTCGTATGCGCCGTACTATCGCTGCTGTTCGGGGCCGTTGCCTTTTTTTATGCCCAGCCGCTGCTGAGTTTTGCCGGCGCCGGCGCCGATATCATTGACGATGCCACCATCTATTTTCGTATTCTAATGGTGGGCCTAATCTTCAACGGCCTGACGCTGACCATCAACGCCGCCCAGCGCGGTGCCGGCCACACGCGCATTGCCATGCGCACCAATATTGCCGCCAATTTGGTCAACGTCGTGTTTAACTACCTGCTTATCAACGGTCGCTTCGGCTTTCCCCGGCTGGGCGTGGCCGGTGCCGCCATCGCCACCGTGCTGGGCAGCGCCGTGGGCTTTACGATGGCGCTGCGCTCGGTGCTGTATCCCGATCACTTCCTGACGCTGCGGCACAACAGCAGCTGGAAATTCGATATGCGCACCCTCAAGAGCATCACCAACGTCTCGTCCAGCGCGCTGGTTGAACAGGTCTTTATGCGCGTCGGTTTTTTCACCTATGCCAAAATCGTGGCCGGCCTGGGCACCACCGCCTTTGCCACGCATCAAATTTGTATGAACATCATGAGTCTATCGTTTACATTCGGCGATGGCCTTTCGATGGCCTGTTCGGCGCTGGTGGGCCAGAACCTGGGCGCCCGCCGGCCCGATATGGCGCTGATATACGGCAAGGTGGGCCAGCGCATCGCGCTGGTCATATCGGCTGTCTTAAGTCTCATCTTTTTTACGCTGGCCCGCCCGCTGCTGATTCTGTTCACCGACGAGGCCCCCATCATACAGGCGGGCATTCCGCTTTTGTACCTGACCGCCGTCATCTCCTACGCGCAGATTTCACAGGTGGTGCTGTCAGGCTGCCTGCGCGGCGCCGGCGATACGCGCTATGTGGCGCTGGTTTCAATGGTCAGCATCATGCTGGTGCGGCCGTCGTTATCGTACCTGCTGTGCTATCCGGCGGGTCTGGGGCTTATCGGCGCGTGGGTGGGCGTGCTCATCGATCAGTTCCTGCGGCTGAGCGCCACGCTGCCCCGGTTCTCGTCGGGCAAGTGGACGCGCATCCGCATCTGACGCCGCCGTTGCATTTGGCCGACAAACAGTGCGCCGTATCGTCCTGCTGCTTTCGTAAATACTATAGTATGCGCGCGATGCCGGAGGCAATTGATCTTTGGGTGCCCGGCAGGGCGCCCTTTTTTTGACGCGATAGCGCAAGGGGGCGCTTCGGCCCAGCCGGCCAAAGCCCGCCGGACGCGATGCCGGAAGCGCAATATACTGCTTGCCTGCCCGTCCAAACGGCTTTTGCAGCGGCAACGATCCTTGAAAAGCCTCTTCCCGCTGGGCCGAGCCGGCCAAAGCGTACTTTTCGGCGCCGTTCGCCGGCCGGCGAGTCGTATATTGGCCAAATGTACCTAAAATACATTTGAATTTTTCGTTCACTAATATATCGGACAATCGATTGACATTTATTTAACAATACTGTATTCTATGATTGTGAAATAAATAACGATTTTTTCACCGATTAATGCCCACTCCCCCTTTGGGGTAAAATTTGATAAGTGAGGTGCTTTTTATGGCAACCACAAAGAAAAACGAAGTCAAAATGGCCGGCTTAAGCGTATCCGAGCGCATCGACGTGCTGGTGGCGCAGGCGCAGCAGGCTCTGGACACCTTTCTCGACTTGAATCAAGAGCAGGTAGACGCCATCGTCAAGGCCATGGCCATGGCCGGGCTGGATGCGCATATGCGCCTGGCCAAGATGGCCTACGAAGAGACCGGCCGCGGCGTATACGAGGACAAGATTACCAAAAACCTCTTTGCCACCGAGTATATCTACCACAGCGTCAAAAACATCAAGACGGTGGGCGTGGTCAGCGAGAACGAATTTGAAGGCTACGAAGAAATTGCCGAGCCGCTGGGCGTCATCGCCGGCGTTACGCCGGTGACGAACCCTACGTCCACAACGCTGTTTAAGTCCATTATCGCCGCCAAAACCCGCAACCCCATTATCTTCGGCTTTCACCCGTCGGCACAGAAGTGTTCGGTCGAGGCCGCCCGCGTCGTGTACGAGGCGGCGCTGGCCGCCGGCGCGCCGCAACACTGCATTCAGTGGATTGATGAACCGTCCATCGAAGCCACCAACCGGCTGATGAACCATCCCGGCGTGGCGCTGGTGCTGGCTACCGGCGGTTCGGGTATGGTGCGCGCCGCCTACTCCACCGGCAAACCGGCGCTGGGCGTGGGCCCGGGCAACGTGCCCTGCTATATCCACGAAAGCGCCGACCTGGAGCGGGCCTGCACCGATCTGATGCTGTCCAAATCCTTTGACAACGGTATGATTTGTGCCAGCGAACAGGCCGTCATCGTAGATGAATCCATCCATCAGGCCTTTGAGGCCTTTATGAAGGCCAACAACTGCTATTTCGTCACCGGCGACGAGCGTAAGCGGCTGGAAGCCCACGTCATCAACCTGGAAAAGGGCGCCGTCAACGCCACCATCGTGGGGAAGAGCGCCTATGAAATCGCCAAGGGCGCCGGCATCGACGTAGACCCCGCCACCAAAATCTTGCTGGCCCGGTTAGAAGGCGTCGGCGCCGATTATCCGCTCTCCCGCGAGAAGCTCTCGCCGGTGCTGGGTTACTTCGTCGTCGATAACGCCAAGATAGGCATTCAGCGCGCCGAACAGATGGTGGCGTTCGGCGGCATGGGCCACTCGGCCGTCATCCACTGCAACGATCAAAGCGTCATTGACGACTACTCGCGCCGCATCAAAGTGGGCCGGCTCATCATCAACTCGCCGTCCAGCCACGGCGCCATCGGCGATATCTACAACGCCAACCTGCCGTCGCTTACGTTAGGCTGCGGCAGCTACGGCCAGAACGCCACGTCGGCTAACGTATCGGCCATCAACCTCATCAATAAAAAGCGCGTGGCTGCCAGGAGGGTCAACATGCAGTGGTTCAAGATTCCCGAAAAGATCTACTTCGAGGCCGGATCCACCCAATACCTGGCCAAGATGCCTGACATTACCCGCGCCTTTATCGTAACCGACCCGGGCATGGTGCAGCTGGGCTATGTAAATACGGTGCTCTACCATCTGCGCAACCACGACCCCTATGTGCACTGCACCATCTTCTCGGACGTGGAGCCCAACCCGTCGGTGGACACAGTGATGCGCGGCGCCGCCGCCATGCACGATTTCCAGCCCGACGTTATCGTGGCGCTGGGCGGCGGTTCGGCCATGGACGCCGCCAAGGGCATGTGGCTGTTCTACGAGCATCCCGAGGCGGACTTCAACGCGCTGAAGCTAAAGTTTATGGATATCCGCAAGCGCGTCTACAAGTTCCCGCGGCTGGGCAAAAAGGCCCGTATGGTGGCCATCCCCACCACCAGCGGTACCGGCTCCGAGGTGACCAGCTTCGCCGTCATCACCGATAAGGAACGCGATATCAAGTATCCGCTGGCCGACTATGAGCTGACGCCCGACGTGGCCATCATCGACCCAGAGTTTGTCATGAGCCTGCCGGCCTCCATCACCGCCGACACCGGCATGGACGTGCTGACGCATGCCATCGAGGCCTACACTTCGGTGCTGGCTTCGGACTACACCAACGCGCTGGCGCTGCACGCCATCCGGCTGGTGTTCCGGTACCTGCCCCGGGCTTACCGCGACGGCAGCAATGCCCGCGCCCGCGAAAAGATGCACAACGCCAGCTGCATGGCCGGCATGGCCTTCACCAACGCCTTCCTGGGCATCAACCATTCGCTGGCCCATAAGCTGGGCGGCGAGTTCAACATCAGCCACGGCCGGGCCAACGCCATCCTGCTGCCCCACGTGGTGGAGTATAACGCCAAGAAGCCCGAAAAGTTTGCCACGTGGCCCAAGTATGAGAAGTTCGTGGCCGATGAGCGCTATGCCAACATCGCCCGTACGCTGGGCCTGCCCTGCGCCACCGTCGAGGAAGGCGTAGCCAGCCTTGTCAAGGCCATCCGCGACCTGATGAAGGAGCTGAACATGCCCGACTCGCTGGCCGACGCCGGCATCGTCAGCCGTGACGAATTCCTCAGCAGGGTGCCCACGCTGGCCGACCACGCCTACGAAGAC
>JAQVWW010000104.1 GCA_028709505.1 Eubacteriales bacterium | reverse complement strand
CCGAGGGCACGCAGCCGGGCACTAATTTCCGCATCGAGGGCCGCGGTATCCAGCGCTTAAACGGCCGGGGCAAGGGCGATATGTTCGTCAAGGTCAAGCTGGAGGTGCCCCAGAAGCTGACAGCCAAACAAAAGGAGCTGCTGCAGCAGTTTGAAAGCTCGCTGACGCCCAAACAGCAAAAGGACAAGCGGACCTTTGCCGACAGGGTAAAAAATATTTTCGGATAAGGCGGTGAGGCAATGAACTGGACAGAAGTGACGGTGCGTACCACGACGCTGGGCGCCGACGTGGTGTCGGATATCCTGCTGCAGGCCGGCGCCACCGGCACCGCCATCGAGGACAGGGCCGAAATCGAACTGCAGGCCCGGCAGCCCGGGGACTGGGACATGCTGGATGAGGACATTCTGCTGCATATGGAACAGGATGTGCTGGTGCACGCGTGGTTTCCCCAGGACGACCGGCTGGCCGATACGCTGGCGCTCATTCGTCAGCTGCTGGCCGCCGCCGCCGGCCAGAAAGACGGGCTGGACATGGGCCCGCTTCTCGTCAGCACCGAAGGCGTGCGCGACGAGGACTGGGAGAACAACTGGAAGCAGTATTATAAGCCCTTTACCGTCGGGCATCGCCTGCTGGTCTGCCCCGAATGGGAGCAGGCCGACGCCGGCGGCCGTATCGTGCTGCGCATGGAGCCGGGCATGGCCTTTGGCACCGGAACCCACGAGACGACGTTTATGTGCCTGGAAATGGCCGAGCAATACGTCCGCGCCGGCGATGTCGTGTTCGACATCGGCTGCGGCACCGGCATACTGGGCGTGGCGGCGCTGCTGCTGGGCGCAACAAGCGTGCTGGCGGTGGACCGCGACCCGGTGGCCGTGGATGCCGCCGGCATCAACGCGGCGCTAAACGGCGTGCAGAACCGCCTGGATGCCCGGCAGGGCGACCTGTTGGCCGGCATCGACCATAGCGCCGATGTGCTGTTTGCCAACATCATTGCCGAAGTGGTGGCCGCCATGGCCGGCGACGCGTACGCCCATATCAAGCCCGGCGGCACGCTGATTTGCTCGGGCATCATCCGCGCTAAGCGCGCCGGGGTGGAGCGGGCGCTGCACGACGCCGGCTTTGCCGTGCTGGACGTGCAAGAGAAGGGCGAATGGGTGGCTATCGCCGCCCGCAGGGCGTAATGGCGCGGATTTATTTTCATACGCTGGGCTGTAAAGTCAACGTCAGCGATTCGTCGGGCATGGCCCAGGTACTCAAGCAGGCCGGCCACGACGAAGTGGACGCCGACGGACAGCCCGATGTTATCATCGTCAACACCTGCGCCGTCACCGCCGAGGCGGCGCGCAAATCCCGCCAGGCTGTGCGGCGGCTGATAAGCCGCTATCCCGGCGCGCCGGTGGTGGTCACCGGCTGCGCCAGCCAGGAAGCGCCCGACCTCTACGCCGGCATTCCCGGCGTCTATGCCGTATCGGGCACCGCCGGGCGGGGCGGCATCGCCGCGCTGGTGGACGACGTGCTGCGCGGGCAGGCCGGCACACACATCACGCCGTTGGGCCGGCAGAGCTACGAGGACATCCTGACCACGTCGTCGCAGGAGCATACGCGCGCCTTTATGAAGATACAGGAAGGCTGCGACGCCCACTGCGCCTACTGCATCATCCCGTCGCTGCGCGGTGCGCCACGCAGCCGCACGCTGGCCGATATTGCCCGGCAGGCCGCCGGCCTGACAGGCGCCGGCTACGTCGAAGTGGTGTTGGTGGGCATTAATTTATCCCGCTACGGCATCGATCTACCCGGCCGGCCGGCACTGGCCGACGCGGTGGACGCAGCGCTGGCCGGCGGCGTGGAGCGACTGCGCCTGGGCTCGCTGGACCCCGGCGCGCTCAGCGATGATTTTCTGGGGCGGTTAGCCGGCGCCCGGCAGGTGTGCCCGCATTTTCATGTGTCGCTGCAAAGCGGCAGCGCCGGCGTGCTCCAGGCCATGGGCCGGCGCTATACGCCGGCGGCGTTTTCCGATACGCTGGCGCGCGTGCGCCGCTATTTTCCCCAGGCGGCGGTGACCACCGACGTCATCGTGGGCTTTCCCGGCGAGACGCAGCGGCAGTTTCAAGAGAGCTGTGCCTTTGTGGAAGCGGCGGGTTTTGCCAAAGTACACGTATTCCCGTACTCCAAACGCGCCGGCACCCGGGCGGCCATGCTGCCCGGCCAGCTGGGCAAAGACGAGCTGCGCCGCCGCGCCGCCGTCATGACCGGCATCGCCGACGCCGCCGAAGCAGCGTTCTACGCGGGGCTGCCCGGCACCGAGCATACGGTGCTGCTGGAGGCCGGCAGCCCCGAACATGCCGGCCATCTGCAGGGCTATACCGCCCATTACGCCCGTGTGGCGCTGCCCGGCTTAACCGGCCGGGGCACGCTGCGCCGCGTGCGCATTGAACAGACATTTGCAGACCACGCGCTGGCCTGCGCCATCCAGGAGGAATAGAGTATGGATTGTATCTTCTGTAAAATCATCGCCGGCGAAATTCCGTCGGCCCGCGTGTATGAAGACGAATACACCTATGCCTTTTACGACATTGAACCCCAGGCGCCGGTTCATGTTCTCGTTGTGCCCAAGCAGCACGTTACCAACGTGATAGAGGGCGCCCAGGCGCCGGGCATGATGCAGCACCTGGCCGACGCCGTCGCCCGCGTGGTTGAGCTGGAGGGGCTGCAACAGAGCGGCTTTCGCACCGTCATGAACACCGGCGCCGACGCGCGCCAGTCGGTCCAGCACCTGCACGTGCATGTTTTGGGCGGGCATCCGCTGAACCTGACCATGGGCTAAGCCACCGCAAAAAGGGCATATTGGCGCCGGAAAATGCGTTGCATGTTACCCGGCGCTGTGATATGGTGATAACGTACCGCCGTCCGGCTGATAATTGGGCGGTTTTTTGCAACGGGGCCGCATAAATAGCGATTTTGTTATTGACAATCGGGCAACGATTGTTATAAAATACTATGCGGCTACCCTCCACGCGCGGGTGTAGCTCAATGGCAGAGCTCCAGCTTCCCAAGCTGGCTACGTGGGTTCGATTCCCATCACCCGCTCCATTGAACATTTAAAACGCCCGGCAGCGTGTATTTGCCGGCTGTTGACAAAGGAGGAAATACACAATGGCAAAAGCAAAATTTGAACGTACGAAGCCGCACGTCAACATTGGCACCATTGGTCACGTTGACCACGGCAAAACCACTCTGACCGCCGCGATTACCATTACCCTGTCGAAGATGGGCCAGGCGAAGGCCATGGACTATGCAGATATCGATAAGGCGCCCGAAGAAAAGGCCCGCGGCATCACCATCAACACGTCCCACGTAGAGTACGAGACGGCCAACCGTCACTATGCCCACGTGGACTGCCCGGGACACGCCGACTATGTTAAAAACATGATCACCGGCGCCGCGCAGATGGACGGTGCCATTCTGGTGGTTTCGGCCGCCGACGGCGTCATGCCCCAGACCCGCGAGCACATCCTGCTGGCCCGTCAGGTGGGCGTGCCCTACATCGTCGTATTCATGAACAAGTGCGACATGGTGGACGATCCCGAGCTGCTGGAGCTGGTCGAGATGGAAATCCGTGAGCTGCTGGACAAATACGAGTTCCCCGGCGACGATACGCCCATCATCCGCGGTTCGGCCGTGGAGGCGCTGGAAGCTGCCCAGAGCAGCGCCGACGTCAAGACCGAAGCGGCCACCCAGTGCATCTTCGAGTTGATGGAAGCGGTGGATTCCTATATCCCCACCCCCGAGCGCGCTGCCGATAAGACGTTCCTGATGCCGGTTGAAGACGTGTTCTCCATCACCGGCCGCGGCACCGTGGCCACCGGCCGTGTCGAGCGCGGCACCATCAAGGTACAGGATAACGTGGAGCTGGTTGGTCTGACCACCGAGCGCCGTACCGTCGTGGTTACCGGCGTTGAAATGTTCCGCAAGCTGCTGGACGAAGCCATGGCCGGCGACAACGTGGGCCTGCTGCTGCGCGGTGTGCAGCGTACCGAGATCGAGCGCGGCCAGGTTCTGGCCAAGCCCGGCTCCATCCACCCCCACACGCACTTTAAGGGTCAGGTCTACGTGCTGGGCAAGGACGAGGGCGGCCGTCATACGCCTTTCTTTAACGGCTACCGTCCGCAGTTCTACTTCCGCACCACCGACGTGACCGGCAACATCGCGCTGGAAGAAGGCGTCGAGATGGTCATGCCCGGCGACAACGTGGTGATGGAAATTAAGCTTATCACCCCCATCGCCATCGAGGAAGGCCTGCGTTTCGCTATCCGCGAAGGCGGCCGTACCGTCGGCGCTGGCGTCGTAACCTCGATTATCGAATAATTGGATGCCGATTGCAGCGGGGGGAGAAACCTTCTCCCGCTGCATCATGTTCAAAAACCGATGGGTTGCGCAGAGCAGGAGCTGGCTATTTTGCAGTCTCCCGCTTTGTTTTGTCTGGGTGGTTGTGTTTTGGTTGACATGCATAACCAAACATGATACATTAATCAATGCGCCTCTGGGGGCAGGGGCTTATCCTTATGGGAGGTGGAACGCACATGCGTGTACGAATCACGTTGGCCTGCACCGAGTGCAAGCAGCGCAACTATGATACGATGAAGAACCGTAAAAATGATCCGGACCGTTTGGAGCTGAGCAAATATTGCCGTTTTTGTAAAAAGCATACCGCTCACCGTGAGACCCGGTAACGAAAAAGCGAGGTTTTTTTGATGGCCAATGTAAAGAAGGCTGCCGCCAAAGCGGCGACCAAGCCTGAAAAAAAGAATAAGAAGCAGCAGAAAAAAAGCTTTGGGGCGGTTTTTCATAAAATCGGGCGTTTCTTCCGTGAGGTTGTCAGCGAGATGAAAAAAGTCTCCTGGCCCACGCGTAAGGATTTTCTTACGTATTCTCTGGCAGTCTTTGTGTTTGTTATCATCATGACGGCCATCGTGTTCACAATGGATACGGGGCTGACGGTGCTGCTGAACAAAATACTGGGCACTTAGGGCACGTAAGGAGTTATGGAAATGGCTGAAAATGAGAGCGCCAAATGGTATGTGGTACATACCTATTCAGGCTACGAAAACAAAGTAAAGGCCAACATGGAGAAGACCATCGAAAACCGTGGTTTTCAGGAGCTGATCCCCGAAATTAAGGTGCCCATGCAAGAGACCGTCAAAGTGGACGGCCGTACCAAAAAGCAGGTCACCAAGATGGAGAAGCTGTATCCCGGCTACGTCATGGTTAAGATGGTCATGAACGACGATACCTGGTATATCGTGCGCAATACCCGCGGCGTTACCGGGTTTGTCGGCCCGGGCTCGCGCCCTGAGCCGCTTTCCGATGAGGAAGTGGTGGCCATGGGTGTGGAGCGTATTGCGCTGAAGCTGGATATTGAACCCGGCGAAAGCGTCAAGATTCTCTCGGGCGCGCTGGAAAACTTCATCGGCAAGGTCGAGGAAGTATACCCCGAGCGCCAGAAGATCAAGGTCAGCGTGTCCATGTTTGGCAGAGAGACCCCGGTAGAACTGGATTTTGTCGAAGTCAGAAAGCTCTGATTTGGATTGATCATTATTTTGAAGTAAAGGAGGTGCAGCACAATGGCCAAGAAGGTTATGGCTATGGTTAAGCTGCAGGTTCCCGCCGGCAAAGCCACTCCGGCGCCGCCTATCGGCCCGGCTCTGGGTCAGCACGGCGTAAATATAATGGGATTTTGCAAGGAGTTTAACGCCCGCACTGCCGATCAGGCGGGGCTCATCATTCCCATTGTACTG
>JAQVWW010000103.1 GCA_028709505.1 Eubacteriales bacterium | reverse complement strand
AGCCGCTGGTAAAAGGCGACGCCACCAGCTATCACGTGGCGGCGGCGTCGATACTGGCCAAAGTGACGCGGGACAGATTGATGGCAACCTACGACGCCCAGTATCCGGCCTACGGCTTTGCCGCCCACATGGGCTACGGCACGGCGCGGCATCTGGCGGCGCTGGCCGAGCACGGACCCTGCCCGATACACCGACGCACCTTTTTAAAAAACCTGAAGCCCGACAGCGCCGCCATCGGCAAGGCCGGCGAGGACTGGGCGCAGCGATATTTAAACGCGCTGGGCTACCGGATATTGGAAACCAACTTTAAAACCCGCCAGGGCGAGGTGGATATTATCGCCGGTTACGGCGACGTACTGGTGTTTTGTGAGGTTAAGGCCCGCAAGCGCGGCGCCACGGCGCACCCGCGCGAAGCGGTGAACGCCGCAAAGCAGGAGAAAATCGCCAAGGCGGCGCTGGAATACTTTTCGGCGCTGCACAATGCCGACGCACCGGCACAGCACCGCGCCGGCCAGCTGCGTTTTGACGTGTTGGAAATTATTTACGATGAAAACGGGCACGAACTGCTGCACTTAAAGAACGCGTTTGCGCCCCAAGGAGGTCAATATGCGCTGTAAACGCGCGCTGGCCGCGCTGCTTGTTGGGGTTGTGATGTTCATCGCCCCTGCGGCGCTGGCCGAAGACGGCGCGCTGCTGCACAACGGCGACTTTGAGCAGGGCAGCAGCGACGTGCCGCTGGAAAGCTGGTATTACGATGCCTGGGAGACCGAAGAGGGATTTACCCAGGCCGGCTGGGCCTACGACGAACAGCGCGGCGGGACCGTGGCCTACATCACCAACCGCGAGAACAACGACGCGCGCTGGTGCCAGCAGGTCAACGTGGAGCCTGAGAGCTACTACCGGCTGTCGGGCTACATCATGGCGGTGGGGGCCGACGGCGACTGGGGCGCGACGCTGGCGCTGGACGATACCTATGCACACACGGCGGCGCTGTACGATACCGCCGGCTGGCAGTATGTGGAGCTTATCGGCGTGACCGGCGCCCAGCAGAAAAGCGCCGTGGTACAGCTGCGCCTGGGCGGCTACGGCGCCACGTGCAAAGGCAGCGCTTATTTTGACGACGTGGCGCTGGAGAAGCTGGATACGCTGCCGGCCAATGTTGTGGCGCAGCCCTGGCAGACGATGGGCAACGGCGCAGCCCAGACCACGCAGGATAAGGCCGCCGACCATACGGCGACGTTCTTCTTGCTGGCGGCGCTGTACGCCTGCATTTTTGTGCTGGTGGTGCGTCGCTTTGGCGGCAGGCAGCAGCCGCTGGATAGGAAAACCATCGGCTGGCAGATGGCGCTGCTGCTGTTGGGTGCGCTGCTGGTAAGGGTCATATTGGCGCTGGCCGTGTATGGCTATCCCAACGACGTGGCCTGCTGGCTGGGCTGGTCCGATCAGGCGGTCACTTCCAACCTGTTCGGCGTGTACCGCGATGCCGAATTCCTGGACTATCCGCCGGGGTATCTGTACGTACTCTACGTGCTGGGGTGGATCAACCGCCTGGGCCTGCCCCAAGCGCTGCAAGTGCTGGTGGTCAAGCTGCCGGCCATCGCCGCCGACTTCTTGACGGCCTGGGTCATCTTTCGCATCGCGCGAGACAAGCAGCGCCCGCGGGAGGGGTTGCTGCTGGGTGCGCTGTATCTGTGTAACCCGTTGGTGCTGCTGGATTCGGCGGCCTGGGGGCAAATTGACTCTATCCTGACGCTGTTTATCGTGCTTTCGCTGTACGAGGCCTACCGGGGAAAGAGCGTGCGCGCCGCGACCCTCTACGGGCTGGGCCTGCTGCTCAAGCCGCAGATGCTGCTGTTCGCGCCCATCCTGCTGTTTATGCTGCTGGTGGAGATGCGGCGCAGCGGCGGCGCGAAGAAGGCGCTGGTGCTGGCCGGGAAGACGCTGGGCGCCGGCGCACTGGCCTTTATACTGCCGGCGCTGCCGTTTTGGGTGGTGTCGGGGCAGCCCATGTGGCTGTTTAGCCTGTACTTTAACACGATGGGCTCTTACGCCTACGGCTCGGTCAACGCCTGCAACCTGCCGGCGCTGCTGGGCGGAAACTGGCGGGCCGACAGCCAGAAGATACTCTTTCTCTCTTACAAAGTATGGGGCATGCTGGCCATAGCGGCTTCATGCCTCTATGTGAGGTACCGCTACGTGCTGCGGGACAAAAACCACAAAAAGCTGTTCTTTTACGCGGCGCTGCTGCTGTGCGCCATCTTTACGCTGGGGCATCAGATGCACGAGCGCTACATGTTCCCGACGGTGGCGCTGCTCAGCGTCTACTACCTGCTGGAGCAGGATAAGCGCGCGCTGTACGCCGCCTGCGCGCTGACGGTGATGCAGTTTTTGAACACGGCCATCGTGCTGGCCGAGCAGTACATCACGGCGCCGCTGCTGCAATGGGGCGATGCCTTTGCGCTGGCCAGCCCGCTGGACGGCGGCGGGCGGCTGGTGTTGCTGTCGCTGGGCGCCGTGGCTTGCCTAATCGGCCTGATCGTCATGGAAAGGAAACCCTATATACCGCGTATGGGTGATAAGGATATCGTGCTAAAACCCGCAACATCCCGCCCGGCAATCCGCCTGCCCGATGAAAAAACCCGCTGGAGTAAGCGGGATCACGTGCTGGTGTGGGCCTTGACGCTGCTCTACGCCGTGGTGGCGCTGGTGTATCTGGGAGATCTGAAGGTGCCCACCACCATGTGGAAAGCCAATGCCAGCGGCAGCTATGTGACGGTGGACTTGGGCCGCGAAACCGCTCTTTCGCAGATGTGGAGCTACTACGGCCTGACCAAAGGCGATATGGAAGTGGAAATCTCGCCGGACGGCGATACCTGGCAGCCGATGCTGTCGCTGCGATACAGTGAAAGTTCGGTGTTCCAGATATGGGACGTGCAGAACGTCACCGGCACCGGTCGCTATGTGCGTATCACCGTTACGGCGCCCACGGTGCGGCTGCTGGAGGTGGCCTTTCAGGACGCCGACGGCAACACCGTGCAACCTCTGGGCATCGCCGCCCAAAGCGGCACCGGCGGCGAAGGGCAGTATCTTATAGATGAACAGCACCTGCTGCCTGACAATCCCAGCCAGCTCAACAGCACCTATTTTGACGAAATCTACCATGCCCGTACCGCCTGGGAGCACCTAAACAACATCAAGCCCTACGAAACGACGCATCCGCCGCTGGGCAAGCTCCTCATCGCCGTAGGCATCGCGCTGTTTGATATGACGCCCTTTGGCTGGCGCGTCGTGGGCACGCTGTTTGGTATCCTGATGGTACCGCTGATGTACTGGTTTGGCATGTCCATCTTTAAGCAGACGCGCTACGCGTTTATCGCGGCGTTCCTGTTTACGTTTGACTTCATGCATTTTGCGCAGACGCGCATCGCCACCATCGACACCTACGGCGTGTTCTTCATCATCGCCATGTTCGCCTTTATGTACCGATACGTGGCCCAGACCAACTACAACACGCAGCCGCTGGGCCGGACGCTTGCGCCGCTGGCGCTGTGCGGCGTGGCCTTTGGGCTGGGCGCCGCGTCCAAATGGATCTGCCTGTACGCCGGCGCGGGGCTGGCGGTCATCTTCTTCTATTCGCTTTTTTGCCGGGCGCGCGAGTATCAGGCGGCCTGCCGCGGCGAAGTGGCCGACAAAAAGCTGGCCGAAACCATCCGCACGTCCTTCTGGCGCAATACGGTGCTGACGCTTTTGTGGTGCGCGCTGTTTTTTATCGTCATACCGGCGGCCATCTACGTGGCGTCGTACATCCCGTACGCCCGGGCCACCAACAGCCAGAACCTGATAAAGACCATGTGGGACAACCAGTTGTCCATGTACCGCTATCACAGCCAGCTGGTGGACGACCATTTTTTCAAATCGCCGTGGTACCAGTGGCCGCTTCTCATCAAGCCCATCTGGTTCTATAAAAACAGCTACCTGCCCGCCGGGTGGATGGGATCCATCGCGTCCTTCGGCAACCCGGCGGTGTGGCTGGCCGGCACCGCCGCCATGGTGTGGATGGTGGTTGGCATCGTGCGCCGGCGGCGCATGACAATGCCCGACATCTTCCTGCTGGCCGCGTATCTGACGCAGTACCTGCCCTGGGTGCTGGTGCCGCGCAGCATGTTTATCTACCATTACTTTGCGTCGGTGCCGTTCTTTATCATGGCCATCGTGCTGTGGATACGGCAGTACGAAAAGGATAGCCCCCGGCGCATGAAGCACATAGAAATTTACCTGATGGTGGTGCTGGCGCTTTTCGCGCTGTTCTATCCGGTGCTGTCGGGTCTGCCCATACCATCTGCCTACGGCAAGCTGCTGCGGTGGCTGCCCACGTGGTATTTCACGTACTGACAAGAACGGGGGAGAGCGATGCTGGCCAAAATCATGAGCATGGGGCTAAACGGCGTGGAGGGCTTTCCGGTATCGGTGGAGCTGGACTCTTCGCCGGGGCTGCCGGTGCTGGATATCGTGGGCCTACCGGGCACGGCGGTCAAAGAATCCAAGGAACGGGTGCGGTCGGCCATCCGAAATACCGGGTTTGATTTCCCGGTGTCGCGGTTGACGCTGAACCTGGCGCCGGCCGATGTGCGCAAGGAAGGGCCGGTGTACGACCTGCCCATCGCGCTGGGCGTGCTGCGCGCCAGCGGCCAGCTAAAGCCGGTGCCCCAAGACACGATCTTTTTGGGCGAACTGTCGCTGGACGGGACGGTGCGCGGCGTAAAGGGCGTGCTGCCCATGGTGTCTCGCGCGGCGGAGCTGGGCCTGCGCACCGCCGCGGTGCCCGCCGAAAACGCCCGCGAAGCCAGCTGTATCCCGGGGATACGCGTACTGACGGTGGAAAGCCTGGGTAAGCTCCTTACTGTGTTAAACGGCGACGAGCCGCCGAACTTTTTCCCGCCGGACAGCTGGGAATTCTGCGAAGATGCGGCGATGGATGGCCATGACGACATCGCCATGATAAAGGGCCAGGCCGGCGCCAAGCGGGCGCTGGAGGTGGCCGCCGCCGGCGGGCATAACCTGCTGATGATAGGCCCGCCGGGCTCGGGCAAGAGCATGCTGGCCAAGACCATCCCCGGCATCCTGCCGAATTTAAGCTACCAGGAGGCGCTGCAGGTCAGCAAGCTCTACAGCGTCACCGGCGAGCTTAGGCCCGGCGAAGGCCTGCTGCGCCGGCGGCAGGTGCGCGCGCCGCACCACACCGCCTCCACCGTGTCTCTGGCCGGTGGCGGGCAGCCGGTGCGCCCCGGCGATATCAGCCTGGCCCATTGTGGCGTCTGATTACCTTGTGGAACGCGATGCAGGGCGCATATATCGCTGAAAAAAGCCCCTATTTCGGGGGTTTTGCTCGTATTACGGGCAAATTTTCTCGACTTCGATACATATCGCTTGTGTGTTTTTCTGCTTGCGTGGGTCGGGAAGAATGGATATCGAGTAAAAAATGGGGTCGCGTTTTGCCATAAGGTGCTGTTATAATGAACCTATCGGCGAAACGATACTTTTTGGCGAAATCAGATACGGATAGGAGGTTACCCGCATGGGATTGCTCGACAAGTTTTTTGCAAATCAGAAGCAGAAGAAAGACGAGCGAGACGCTTTATGCCAGTCAGTCATAAACGAAGTGGCGGCGGCAAACCAGGGCATTGCGAACCTCCTTAATGGTACGCCGGGCTATATTTACGGATATAGTTATGCAAGTTCTCTCAACTCATGGCATCATTTGGAGAGCCGCCTCGCAGATCACAATCGCAAGCTGCGGAAAGCCTCTATGC
>JAQVWW010000102.1 GCA_028709505.1 Eubacteriales bacterium | reverse complement strand
GGGAAGTGTTTGTGCACGGCGCGCTGTGCGTGTGCATTTCAGGTCAATGCCTGTTCTCCAGCATGGTGGGCGGCCGCAGCGGCAACCGCGGCCAGTGCGCCCAGCCCTGCCGGCTGCCCTATACGCTGCTCAAAGACGGCGTCGCCCAGGCCAGCGGTTATTTGCTCAGCCCCAAGGACAACTGCGCCGTCGAATATCTGGAGCAGCTGCGCGCCGCCGGCGTGGCGTCGCTGAAAATTGAGGGACGGATGAAATCGCCGGAATATGTGGCGACGGTGGTGCGCGTCTACCGCAAATATCTGGATACGCCCGGCCCGTTGGACAGCGCCGATTACAAGGCGCTGCTGCAGGCCTTTAACCGCGGCGGCTTTACGCCGGCGTATTTAAACGGCTGGCCCGGCCGTGATTTCATCTGCCGGGAACGGGCCAAACACTGGGGCGTGCCCATCGGCACGGTGCTGGACGCCGATGCCCGCCGCAACCAGGTGCGGGTGCTGCTCAGCGACGATTTGGCGCTGGGCGACGGCGTGGAGCTGGACTGCCCGGGCTTTCCCGGCAACATCGTCACCGTCATCTTCCAAAGCGGTGTGCCCCGTTCGTCGGCCGGCGCCGGCGACGTGGTAACCATCGGCAACCTGCACAGCGCCCGCGCCGGCGCGGCGCTTTATAAAATTTCGGACAAGGCGCAGGACGCCGCCGCCCGCCGCAGCTACGACCGCAGCTATCGCCGCGTGCCGCTGAGCGGTCGCTTTTCCGTAACGCTGGGCCAGCCGGCCCGGCTGACTCTTTGGGACGGCGATGGCCACAGCGTGACCCAGCAGGGAGAGCGTCCGGCCGAGGCGGCCCGTAACCGGGCGCTGCGCGCCGACGACGTGCGCGCCCAGCTGGTCAAGACCGGCGACATGCCTTTTGTGTTGCAAGAGTGCGCCGTCGACGTGCCCGACGCTCTGGCGCTGCCGGTATCCGAGCTCAACGGCCTGCGCCGCCGGGCGCTGGATCGGATGCTGGCCGTCCGCAGCCGCCGCTATCCGCATCGCAGCGAGGTTTCGGTGCCGGCGGCGGCGTACCCGGCCCAAGGGCCGGCCGACGGCGCGCTGAACGCCTTTTTCTACCAGCTCCGTGCCGACACGCTGGCCGCCGCCGGCGCAGCCCGCCGCGTCTGTCTGCCCTTTGCCCAGGCCATCCTGCCTGAAAACCTGCAATTGGTGTCGGATATGGACTTTTCCGTCCGGCAATTACTGTTTTGGCTGCCGCCTGAGATGCCGCCGGCGCTGCCGGCACAGCTGACACGGTATGCCGAGCGCCTGCGAAGAGCCGGCTACACCGGCGCGCTGCTGGGCAACCTGGGCCAGCTTACGCCGCTGCAAAAGGCCGGTCTGCCGGCCTATGGTGACATCGGCCTGAACATCTTCAACAGTGCCGCCGCGCAGCAGATAGCGGATTTGGGCTTTGCCGGCGTGACGCTTTCGCCGGAGCTGACGCTGCGGCAGATACAGCGTGTCTATCACGGGAATTTATCCGCCGAGGCGGTGGTATACGGCCGCCTGCCGCTGATGACCAGCAAACACTGCCCCGTCGGCGCCGAGATGGGCGGCGGCGCGCGCTGTGGGCTGTGTGGGAGCGGCTCTTTCGAGTTACAGGACCGTAAGGGGATGCGCTTTGCGCTACAGTGCTACGCCGACAGCTGCACGTGCCTGATCCTCAACGCCGTTAAGCTGCACGTGCCCGATTTCGCCGCGCGGCTGTGCCACAGCGGCGTCGACCACCTGCGGCTGTATTTTGCCGACGAGTCGGCCGACGAAATCGGCGCATTGCTGGCCCAATACGCCCACGCGCTGGTCGCCCCGCCCGAACGTTTCACGCGCGGCCAGGATTACACCGCCGGGCATTATTTGCGCGGCGTGTAGCGGGCGCTTAAGGGCCGCGGCCCTTTCAGAATCGAAGCCCGCCTTGGCCGAGAATACAGGCAGCAAAAAATGGTGGCTGCGCGCGGGGATTCTACTTTTCATCGCGCGCTTTGGGGAGTCCTGCGGATGACGCGCAGCGGCGCCTCTTATGGGTCCGGCCGCGGCGCAGCAAAACCCGAAAACATAAGGGCTCGTCCGCAGCCGCAAAGGGGAGCCTTTCGACGGGCTGGCCACATGGCGCAGCGCCGGGCGGCATGTGGCAAGCGGCATCACACATCCTTTGCCGCCCCTTTCCCCGCTGACGGGATTCGCAAGAGGTGCCAGAAAAGGCCAGGGAGTTGTATAACCCCCTGGCCCGCGCTTTTCCGTATGGCGGCGCCGTTGCGCGCTTTTTCGCGGCTACCGCAGGTAGCGCCCGCCGCCTATGCGGCTGCCGGCGGGCATCACCAGGCACCTGCCCACCGATTCGCCGCCCTTCATCTGGCTGGGCGAGATGCTGACCCGCGGAAACCCACTGTGATCGCCGCCGATGCGCCGCAGCACCAGCTTGGCGGCAATATCGCCCAGTTTTTCCACCGGCTGCTCGACGGCGCAGATGGCCGGGCGTACCAGATGGCTGATGCTCTGATCGTCATAGCCGATGATGGACAGCTCGTCGGGCACAAATATCCTGCGCTTGGTCACCGCCAGGAATACGCCCATCGACAGCTCGCTCTCGGCGGCGATGACCGCCGTTGGCCGCTCGGGCAGCAGCCATAAGTCCATCATGGCGCGAAAGCCGTCCTCGACGGTGCCGTCGGTCTGCTTGATGTATTCGTCAAAGTTATCGGCCCCGCCCTGGCGCAGCCCTTCCAGATAGCCATACATGCGCTCGCGGGCGGTAAAGGTCTGCTGGGAGCCGCCGATAAACGCAACGCGTTTATGGCCCAGCTCCACAAGGGATTTGACCGCCGCCTGCACCGCCTCGCGGTTGTTGCTAAGCGCCGCGTCGCAGGCAATGCCTTCGGGCAACCTGTCCAGCGCCACCACCGGCACGTTGCGGCGCACCGCCTTGGCGATATGCGGCGCCTGCCTGTCGGCGGGGATGAGAATGATGCCGTCCACCGTCCTGCGCAGCAGAAAATCCAGCTTTTCTTCTTCCAGCGCGGCGTCGCCGCCGCAGTCGCAGATGAGGGCGCCGTAGCCGTATTGGGCCAGCGTGCGCTCAATGCTGGCGATGGCGCTTAGGTTATAACGGCTGTCCAGCGTGGGCACCAGCACGCCCACCGTACGCGAATAAGAGGTGCGCAGGCTTTGGGCGATGGCGTTGGGCCGGTATCCCAGCGCATGGATGGCTTCTTCCACCGCTTTGCGGTTCTTTTCCTTGAGCGTACCGCCGTTGACATATTTGGAAATGGTATAGACCGACACGCCGGCGCGCCGCGCCACGTCCTTCATCGTAGCGGCCATCGGGCGACCTCCTTTACAAAACGTTTAGTTTAGCGCCATTATATGGTATTTATCTGCGCATGTCAACGTGGCTGCCGGCGCGGCAGCGTACGGTTTTTGCACGTGTTTTGTCGCGTGGGCAGCAGCTTTCACCATTTTTTCATTGACAGAAGGTTGCGGTACCCATATAATAAATTAGCATGACTATGGATTGGTCACATTGTCTATTCGCACGGGCGTCTTGCGTCTTTCGATGGCCCGATGCAGATATTACACAAAGGAGTTTTTATCATGCTGAGGACTTATCAACCCAAAAAACGCCAGCGCAAGATGGAACACGGCTTCCGCAAGCGCATGTCCACGAAGAACGGCCGCAAGGTGCTTGCCCGCCGCAGGGCGAAAGGCCGTGCCCAGCTCAGCGCGTAGTTTAAGGCCTGATCTGTTTTACAATACATACCGAGGAACGCCAGCCTATGCTAAGCGCTAAGTACCGCTTAAGGAAAAACGCACAGTTTAAATACGCCTATCGAAAAGGAAGTTCCTGTGCGAACGGCTTGCTGACCATGGTATATGTGAAATCCGGCCCGCCCGCTTCGCTGCGGGTGGGTTTTTCGGTAAGTAAGAAAGTCGGCAACAGCGTCGTGCGCAACCGCACCAGGCGCGTGCTGCGCGCCGCTTGCCGGGAGCTTATCCGTCATACCCGCACCGGCTATCTGGTCATCTTTATCGCCCGCAAAAGCGCCGTTGGCATCACCTATGAGCAGGCGCTGCGCGCCCAGCAGGATCTGCTGACCCGCGCGGGGCTGTACGCCGCCCCGGAGCGTGGCCGATGAAGAGGGCGCTGTTGTGGCTGCTGCGGGCGTACCAGCGGTACGTTTCCCCGCAACTGCCGCCAGCCTGCCGCTATTTACCCACCTGCAGCGAATATGCCTGCCAGGCTATCCAACGGTTTGGCGTTTTGCGCGGGGGATATCTGGCCGGGCGCAGAGTGCTGCGCTGCAACCCCCTTTTCCCCGGCGGATACGATCCTGTCCCCACACAATGGCCGCGGCGCGCGGCTAAGCATTGAGGAGTAACCATGATGAAAATGAATCGTAAGGCGCTGGCATTCGTACTGATAGCCGCGCTGGTCCTGACCTTTGTGTCAGGCTGTGCTACCCGCGCTACCGGTGAGCCCCACGACCCTGTGGCCCAGCTCAGCTGGTTTGGCAAGCTGTTTGTCACCATCGACGAAGGGCTCAATATCCATAACTTTGGCTGGACCATCATCATATTGACCGTCCTGCTGCGTCTGTTGCTGCTGCCGCTGGACATCAAGCAGAAGGCCTCCATGCGCAAGCAGACGGCGCTGCAACCAAAGATAAACGCCATCAATGCCAAGTATAAGAACGATAAGGAAAAAGCCTCCAAAAAGACGATGGAACTCTATAAAGAGGAAGGCGTCAGCATGTTTTCGGGCTGCCTGCCGGCGCTGATCCAGCTGCCGCTGTTCTTTGCCTTCTTCGCCGCGCTGCGCAACGTGGCCGGCATCGAAATTTTTCAGATGTACCAGGCCGGTGCCGACGCCAGCGTGCAAAGCTGGCTGTGGGTGCACAACATCTGGCAGCCGGACAGTTTTCTCTCCAGCGTCATCCCGGTTTTTAAAGACCTGTCGGCCTACGAAATTTTTCGCAACACCACGCTGACGCAGACGGTGTACGATGCCGCCATTGCGCCGCTGGCCACCAAGTTCCAGGGCGTCACCAATGGCTGGTTCATCCTGCCGCTGTTGGGCGGTGCCACGTCGTTCCTGATGAACCGTATCACGATGCCCCAGCCCGCCGCGCCCACCGATAAGGACGCCGCCGCCAACCCGATGAACAGTAAGATGATGCAGTACATTTTCCCTGTTATGTCCGTTTGGTTCTGCGCCACCAGCAACGCCGTGTTCGCCATCTATTGGTGCACCAGCAACATCATGGGTATCCTGTCCTTCCTCGTCATCGACAGAGTTTTGACTCGCCGCGAAAATAACAAAGCTATGCTCATCGAAAATCCCCGGAAGAAAGGTGACATACTATGAGAACCATAGAAGCCATCGGCAGAACCGTAGACGACGCCATTGCTAAGGGTCTGGCAGAGCTGGGCGTCACCCGGGACGAAGCCGAAATAACCGTACTCGACGAAGGCAGCAAAGGCGTGTTTGGTTTCCTGGGCGTAAAGCTGGCGCGGGTACAGATAAGCGTCGCCTCGCTGGACGAGCCCGAAGCGCCGGCCGAGCCCGACGAAGAGCCGCAGCAGCCGTATGCCGCGCCGGCTCCCACTGCGCGGAGTGTACCGGCGGCGCCGACCGAACGCAGCGACCACCCCGCCGCGCAGTTTTTGTACGAAGTGGCACGGCTGATGAACCTGCCCGAGCCCAGCATCGACGTGACGCAGGATGAGGAAAGCGGCACCGTGCGCGTGGCGGTGGACGGCCCCAGCGTGGGTCCTTTCATCGGCCATCAT
>JAQVWW010000101.1 GCA_028709505.1 Eubacteriales bacterium | reverse complement strand
TGGGCGAAGTCAGTGCCGTTGCGCTGCTGATCGGCGCGGCATATCTGTGGTATCGCGGCGTCATTTCGCTGCGCGTGCCGCTTTGCTACATCGGCACGGTGTTTGTCATCACAATGTTCGTTTCAGGGTTTAACTTTACTTATTCTTTGGCGCAGATATTGGCCGGCGGCCTGATACTGGGCGCTTTCTTTATGGCCAACGACTATACCACGTCGCCGGTCACCGCCGCCGGGCAAATTATTATGGGTATCGGCTGCGGCGTGCTTACCGTCATCATCCGCCAGTTGGGCGGATATCCCGAAGGTGTCACGTATTCTATCCTGCTGATGAACCTGACGGTGCCGCTCATCGAGCGTGTCACCCGCCCCCGGGCACTGGGCGAGGCCGGCGGCCGGCCGCGGCGCGTCAAGAAGGAGGGGAACGATGCGTAATGTATTGCGTCTGGGCTTTCGGCTGCTGGCGGTGGCGCTGGTCGCCGGCGTGCTGCTGGGCCTGACCGATTATTTTACCAAAGAACCCATCGCGGCGCAGCGTCTGCGCCTGAGTGAAGAGGCCCGCCTGCAGGCCTTTGAGGATGCCGACGCTTTTCAGCGCGTGGATGACGCCGCCCTCTCGGGTGACGTGACCGATATCTATATAGCCCAAAAGGACGGGCAAAACGCCGGATATGTGGTAAGCGTTTCGCCTAAAGGCTACGGGGGGCCCATTGCCGTCACCGTGGGCGTGGCTTTGGACGGCACCGTGACAGGCGTCGTGATTGGCACCAACAGCGAGACGCCGGGGCTGGGCAAACGCGTAGGCGAGCCGGCATTTGGCCAGCAATATGTGGGCAAAGGCGGCACATTTTCGCTGCAAAGCGGCACCGACAGCGCCATAGACGCCGTTGCCGGCGCCACCGTATCCAGCCGCGCCGTCACCGACGGCGTCAACCAGGCGCTGTCTGCGGCACAGCAGCTGGCACAGGGGGAGTGATCGGATGAAACAGAACCGTTCCTGGCAAATTATTCTCAACGGCCTTTTTAATGAAAACCCCACCTTTCGCCTGGTGCTGGGCATGTGTCCCACACTGGCCATCACCACATCGGTGGTCAACGGGCTGGGGATGGGCCTGGCGGCCACGTTTGTGCTCATTTGCAGCAATGTCTTTATCTCGTTGCTGCGGGATTTTATTCCGTCCAAAGTGCGCATTCCTGCGTATGTGCTGATCATTGCCACGTTCGTGACGATGGCGGAACTGCTGCTGGAGGCGTACGCGTACAGCCTGTATCAGTCTCTGGGCGTGTTCATCCCGCTCATCGTCGTCAACTGCATCATACTGGCCCGGGCCGAATCCTTCGCTTCGAAGAGCCGTCCGTGGCCGGCGGCGCTGGATGGCCTGGGCATGGGGCTGGGCTTTACCGGCGCTTTGGTTATCATCTCGTCGCTGCGTGAGCTTTTTGGCAGCGGCACAATACTGGGGCTGCCGGTATTTGGAGAGGCCTTCCAGCCGGCGCTGATCCTTGTGGCGGCACCCGGCGGGTTTATCACGCTGGGGCTGGCGATGGGCTTGATCAACTGGATTCAGAACAGCCGGAAGGGGGAGATGTAGCATGAGCTTTTCGCATCTGGCGCTCATCGCCATATCCTCGATGCTGGTCAACAACTTTGTGATGGCCAAATTTTTGGGCTGCTGCCCGTTTTTGGGCGTGTCCGGCAAAATTAAGACCGCCGTGGGTATGGGTGTGGCCGTAACGTTCGTCATGGCGCTGGCTTCGCTGTTTACGTGGCTGGTGCAGTACCATCTGCTGGTGCCGCTGGGGCTGGGGTATCTGCGCACGATAGCCTTCATATTGGTTATCGCCGCGCTGGTACAGTTTGTCGAGATGGTCATTCAGAAATTTTCACCGGCGCTGTACCATTCGCTGGGCGTATATCTGCCGCTGATTACGACAAACTGCGCCGTGCTGGGCGTGGCCATCCTCAACATCGACGCCGAATATAGCCTGCTGGAGGCGCTGATCAACGGCACGTTCGGCGGGCTGGGCTTTTTGTTGGTCATCGTACTGATGGCGGGCATACGCGAGAAGCTGGAGACCGCCCGTATTCCCGCGGCGCTGCGAGGCTTTCCCATTACGCTCATCGCGGCGGGGCTGATGGCCATCGCGTTCTTTGGCTTTAGCGGGCTGATAAAGTAAGGAGAGGATACGATGTTTGAAGCGTTTGCGTGGCCGGCCGCGCTCATCGGCGGCATGGGGCTGCTGTTTGGCGTGTTGCTGGCGGTGGCATCCAAGTTTTTTTCGGTGCAGGGCGATCCCCGTATTGATCAGGTGAGGGAGTGTCTGCCCGGCGCCAACTGCGGCGCCTGCGGCTTTCCCGGCTGTGACGGGCTGGCCAAGGCCATCGTGGAGACCAGCGCGCCCATCAACTCGTGCACCGTGGCCTCCGCTGACGCGCTTAAAAAGATAGCCGGGCTGGTGGGCAGCAATGTTTCGGAGTTTAAGCAGCTGACGGCGGTAGTAGGATGCTTAAGTAACGAGCATAATATGCATATCAAGTACAACTACCAGGGGCTGGAGGACTGCGCCGCCGCCGCAGCAGTGGCCGAAGGTTACAAGGCCTGCCGCTTTAGCTGCCTGGGTTTTGGCAACTGCATGAAGGTTTGCCCCACCGACGCCATCTCCATCCGCGAACAGGTGGCCTTTGTGGACGAAGACAAGTGCATCGCCTGCGGCAAATGCGCCACCGCCTGCCCGCGCGGCATCATCATGATGCTGCCCAAAGACGCGCCGGTGGTCATCCAGTGCCGGTCGCATTCCCGGGGCAAGGAAGTGCGAGACAGCTGCAATGTGGGCTGCATCAGCTGCGGCTTGTGCGAACGTAATTGCAAGTTCGGCGCCATCAAAATTATCGACAACCTGCCGGTTATCGATTACGAGAAGTGCCGCGGCTGCATGATCTGCGCCGAGAAATGCCCGCGCAAATGCATCTGGCTGGATCCGGCCATGGTAAAAAAAGCCTTTGTCAACCCGGATAAGTGCACCGCCTGCGGCAAGTGCAACACCGCCTGCGCCTTTGGCGCCATCCTGGGCGACGCCGCGCAGATAAGGCAAGTGCAAGGCGACGCCTGCGTCGGCTGCGGCCTTTGCAAAGAGCGCTGCCCCACCGGCGCAATCACACTCATCAAGCAGTAAGGATAGAACGCGATGAAAAACCACACACTATCATTTTTGACCAGGGCCGCCGTTATCGCGGCCCTCTATGCCGGTATCACCGCGCTGGTGACGCTGATTCCGGCGCTCAATTCGCTGTCCTTCGGGCCTATTCAGGTACGGATATCCGAAGCGCTGACGATATTGCCGGCCTTTACACCGGCGGCCATACCCGGGCTCTTCATCGGCTGCGTGCTGGCTAATCTGCTGGGCATGGCCGTGTCCGGCGTCACGCTTATCGACGTCATATTCGGCTCGCTGGCCACGCTGCTGGCGGCGTGGCTGTCGTATCTGCTGCGCAGGCATAAATATTTGGTGGCGCTGCCTCCGGTAATCGTCAACGCGGTGGTGGTGGGGCTTATTCTGCAATACACGCAGAACCTGCCCTTTTGGATGATGGCGCTGAGCGTGGGCGCCGGGCAGACGATAGCCTGCTATGCGCTGGGCATGCCGCTTTACAGCCTGCTCAAACGCAAGCCGTTTGACAGTTTTTTGAATTCATAAATTGTTAACAAACGATACCGTCTTTTTTGCTAAAATAAAACCATCAAAAAGGGGGCTTGACTATGCAATTGAATGAGACTGCCATAGCGCAAAATGCCGTCATTAGCGTAGAAAACCTCAGTAAGCGATACGGGGATAAGCTTGCTGTAGACAATGTATCCTTCCATGTGGACCGCGGCGAGATCGTGGGCTTTCTGGGCCGCAACGGCGCCGGCAAAACCACGACGATGAACATGCTGACCGGCTACATCTCGTCGTCGGGCGGGAGCGCCAAGGTGGATGGCTTCGACGTGCTGTCCGACCCGTTCGAGGTGAAAAAGCGCATCGGCTACCTGCCGGAGCAGCCGCCGCTGTACATGGATATGACGGTTAACGAGTATTTGACGTTCTGCTGCAACATCAAAAACGTCACAAAGGCCCAGCGGGCCAGCCAGATGGACGACGTCTGCGAGACGATGAATATTCAAGATATGCGCAAGCGCATGATCAAGAACCTGTCCAAAGGCTATAAGCAACGCGTGGGTATGGCGCAGGCGCTGCTGGCCAACCCGCAGGTGCTGATACTGGACGAGCCCACCGTAGGCTTGGACCCGCGGCAGATTATCGAAATACGCAATCTCATCAAACGCCTGGGCAAGGCGCACACCATTATCCTAAGCTCGCACATCCTAAACGAAGTAGAGGACGTCTGCGAGCGCGTTATCATCATCGATCGCGGCCAGATTGTCGCGCAGGACACCATGGCCAACCTGGCGCGCAGCATCGGCAACATCAGCCGCATGACGGTGCGCGTACTGGGCGCAGATAAACAGGTGATGCGGGCCATCCACGGTGTGGACGGCGTAACGATGGTGGACGAGCTGGGCGTTAAGGAAGAGGGCTGCATGGATTATATCATCGAATGCACCCGCGCCATCGACGTGCGCAAGGGGCTGTTTTTCGCGCTGGCCAAGCTGGGCAAGCCCATTATGCAGCTGCGGCCCCACGATGTGACGCTGGAAGATATCTTCCTGCAGCTTACCACTGCGGATAACAGCGAAAGCGAGGAGAAAAACTGATGTTTTCGGTTTATAAAAGAGAGCTGCAGTCCTTTTTTCTGTCTCCCATCGCATATGTGTTTATGGGATTCTTCCTGCTGGTGACCGGGCTTTTCTTTGCCACCACCAACATACTCAGCCAGCAGGCTTCATACAACAGCATGCTGGGCAACATGAGCTTTCTGTTCATGCTGACGGTGCCCATCCTGACGATGCGGCTGCTCAGCGAAGAGCGCAAGAACAAGACCGACCAGCTGCTGCTGACGTCGCCGGTATCGGTGCTGTCCATCGTGCTGGGCAAATATCTGGCGGCGGTGTCGGTGTTCGGCATCACGCTGGTAGTCAGCTTCATCTATCCGCTGACACTGTTCACGTTCGGCAACCCTTCCTTTGTGGAAATCATGACAGGCTATATCGGCTTTTTCCTGCTGGGCGCGGCGCTCATCGCGGTGGGGTTGCTCATTTCGTCCCTCAGCGAAAACCAGGTGGTATCGGCGGTCAGCACCTTTGGCGTGCTGCTGGTATTGTACTTGGGCGGCGTCGATATTCTGATGCAAATCATCAACGTTTCGTGGATCAACAGCCTACTGAACTGGTTCTCGGTATACAACCGCTATGAGACCTTCGGTCAGGGCCTGCTGGGTGTGGCTCCCATCGTATATTATCTCAGCTTCTGTGCGGTGTTCCTGTTCTTTACCGTACGCTCCATTGAGCGCAGACGCTGGAGTGAGGTGTAAGCATGAAAAAGCCAAAGATACTCCGCAATAAAAAGAACGTCAAATACGGCGGCTATTCGCTGCTGCTCACCGCGGCCTTTTTGGTGGCCATTATACTCATCAACGTGCTGGTGACGGCGCTGTCCGACCGCTTCAATTTGCAGGTGGACATGACGCAGACGCGCAAATATTCGCTGTCCACGCAGACCAACCAGATTTTAAAGAACCTGGATAAGGATGTTTACGTCTACACGCTGTACGCCACGGGAGCAGAGGACAGCGATATCATGCAGATCCTCAGCATGTACCGAAGTGGTTCAAATAAGGTGCACGTCGAGAGCATCGACATGACCAAGAACCCCCAAAGCGTGCAGGCCTTTACCCAGGACGGCTCCACGCTGCAGAATACGTCAATTATCGTCACCAATGCCGACAAAAGCCGTTACCGTATCCTGACGCAGTACGACCAGTACGAGTACAGCTACGACGAAA
>JAQVWW010000100.1 GCA_028709505.1 Eubacteriales bacterium | reverse complement strand
ACGACGACGGCGACCTGGGCCGCCTGCGCATCCAAAAAAGCCTTCAGGCCTTAAACCGCGCCGATGTGGCGGTGCTGGTTGTGGACGGCGCGGCGGGCAAAACCCCCGAGGATGAGGCGCTGCTGGCAGCCTTTGGCAAAAAAAACGTCCCTCATATTGTGGTATATAACAAGCTGGATTTGCTGGCTGAGGATCCCGCCGCCACCGCCGGCGAAATCTGGGTCAGCGCGCTAACCGGGCAGAATATCGGCGCCCTCAAGGAGGCGCTCGTCCGCCGCGCCGCCCGGGACGAGCCGCAACACCGTATCGTCGGCGATCTAATAAGCGCCGGCGACTTTGTGGTGCTGGTGACGCCCATCGACGCCGCGGCGCCCAAGGGGCGGCTCATTCTGCCCCAACAGCAGACTATCCGCGACATTCTGGATTCCGACGCCACCGCCATCGTCGTCAAGGAACGCCAGCTGCGCGAGACGCTGGAGCATCTGGGCAAAAGGCCGCGGCTGGTGGTAACCGACAGTCAGGTGTTCGCGCAGGTATCGGCCGATACGCCCGCCGACATCGCGCTGACATCGTTTTCCATTCTGTTTGCCCGGTATAAAGGTGATTTGCAGCTGGCGGTACACGGCGTGCGGGCCATCGACGGCCTAAACGACGGCGACGCTGTGCTCATCGCCGAAGGCTGCACCCATCACCGCCAGTGCGATGATATCGGCACGGTTAAGATACCGCGCTGGCTCGCCCGGCATACCGGCAAACGGCTGAACCTTTCCTTTACCAGCGGCGGCGAGTTCCCCGACGACCTTTCGCCCTACCGGCTGGTCATTCACTGCGGTGGCTGCATGCTCAACCAGCGCGAGATGAAATATCGCATCCAGTGCGCCCAGGACCAACGCGTGCCCATCACCAACTACGGCGTTGCCATCGCGCACATGCAGGGTATTTTGCGGCGCAGCGTGGCGCCCTTTGCCGATATTTCCACGATACTGGAACAAGCGTAGCCGATGGGCCGGCGGCGACGCTCTTTTGCAGCGTCCGGCCGCGTTACCGCCCTCCTTCTTGCGCTGCATTCGAGCGTTGGATGGCGCAAAAAAAACAAGCTGCCCGGCTTGCTTTTTTACTTGCGATGTTATTCCTGCGCGCTGTGCCCGATAATCTGACAAATTTTCCGCACTGCGTCGTCGATATAGCCGCCCAGCGTATTGGCCGTAGTGCCGGCCACGTAGGTATGGCACTTGCTAATGGGGATGAGCACGCGTTGGGCAGGGCTGACAGCCACCGCTTGCGCCATGCGCGGCGTCAGCTCACCGTACATGGCATCGGCCAGCACGATGCCGATGGGCCCGCAGATAATATCGGCCTGCCGGCAGTTGTGCACTACTGCGTTCTCGCCGGTGGCGCCCACCGCGGCGCCGGCGCGCAGCATGTTGGCGGTGGCCAATGCGTTGGTGCCCACGGCAATCAGTTCGGCCGTCACGCCGGCGCTCTTGAGCTGCTCGATAAGGCTCTTTCCCACGCCGCCACCCTGGCCGTCGATAATCACAATGGTCATATTTTTTTCCCCGTTTCTAGTTGGTCTTCACGTTTTCGCTGCGCAGCACGTCGCGCAAATCGCGCAGCAGATCTTCGCAGATGTCGGCGCGGTATTCGCCGCCCAGCAGGTATTTCTTGCCGGCGCCATCGTCCTGAAGATAGACGCTGGAGCGGCCGGGATATTTCTTTAGCACGCCGTAGGATACATCCCGCGCGAACGGCTTGAGGTTGGCCGGGAAGCGCAAAAACAGCTTATCCGGCGCGGTTGCCGCGGCGGGTGGCGCAACGTCCCGCACCGGCGTATACTGCGGCGGCGGGCTGTCGGCTGCCGGTGCCTTGCCCGGCACTTTAAGCGCCGTGATGCTATCCGCCACCAGTTTGCCGGCCTCGTCCTCACGGAAGCTGGCCCGCCCCCGCACCGTGATGATAGACTCGGGATAGATGACGCCCATGGCGCGCTGCAGCACGTTGGCAAAGATGATGACCTCCACTTCGCCGTAGAGGTCCTCCACCGTAGCGAAAGCCATCTGCTGGCCCGAGCGCGTGGTTTTATACGTAATGGCGCTTATCATACCGCTTAAGGCCAGGCTTTGGCCGTCCTGCAGGCCGTCGAGCACTTCGTCGTCCTGCATAAACGATGTGGTGTGGTATGGCTGCGCCGTCAAATACTCCTCATATTCGACCAGCGGGTGGCCGCTTAAATAGATGCCCATCATCTCTTTTTCGTACTTGAGCTTCTCCTGCTGTGAAAATTCGGCCATATAGGGCAGCTGATCCTTTGGCTGGGTGTCGTCTGCACCGCCCAAATCAAACAGCGACACCTGTCCGTCCACGACACGCTTGCTCTCGCGGGCCACGCTGTCCAATACGGATTCGTAGGCGGCGGCCAGCTGGCTGCGCGTATGGCCCAGGTCATCAAAAGCGCCGGCTTTGATCAGAGAATCCACCATGCGCTTGTTGGCGATATCCACCGTACGCCGGGCAAAATCGTGAAAGTCGGCAAAGGGGCGCTGCCGGCGGATGCGGATCAGCTGCTGCACCGCTGCCAGGCCCACGTTTTTGATGGCCGAAAGGCCGAAACGGATGCTGCCCTGCTCCACCGAAAAATGCTCGGCGCTGCGGTTGATAGACGGCGGTAACACCTGGATATCGTGCCGCCGGCAATATTGGATGTAGATGGCAATCTTCTCGGTGGTACCCAGGCTGTTCATCAGCGCCGCCATAAACTCCACCGGGTAATGCACCTTAAGCCACGCCGTCCAATAAGCCACGACGGCGTAGGCCGCCGCGTGGGATTTGTTAAACGCATACTGGGCAAAGTCCATCATCTCGTCGAACACGCGGGCGGCTACCGGCTCGGGCACGCCCTTGCGCAGGGCGCCGGGCACCACGATCTGCCCATCCTCTTCCAGGCCGTAGATAAAGTACTGCCGCTCCTTTTGCATCACGTCGGCCTTCTTTTTGGACATGGCGCGGCGCACCAAATCGCTGCGGCCCAGCGAATAGCCCGCCATATCGCGGACAATCTGCATCACTTGCTCCTGGTAAACCATGCAGCCGTAGGTGACTTCCAGCGTCTCCTTTAGGATGGGATGCTCGTAGTGCACGCTTGCGGCGTTGCGCTTGCCCTGTATGTAGCGGGGGATGCTGTCCATCGGCCCGGGGCGGTACAGCGAGATGCCGGCAATAATATCCTCAAATTCGGTGGGCTGCAGCTCTTTTAAAAAGGAGCGCATACCCGACGATTCCAGCTGAAACACGCCGTCGGTATCGCCGGATGAAATCAGCCGATACACGGCCGGATCGTCAAAGGCAAGCTGCCCCATATCCAGCTTCTCACCGGTGGTCTGCTCCACCATGCTCACCGCGTCGCGGATGACCGTCAGGTTCCTAAGGCCCAAAAAATCCATCTTCAGCAGTCCCAGCTGTTCAATGGTGCCCATCGGATACTGCGTGGTAATGGCATCGTTGTTACGGTTAAGCGGGACGTGATCGGTCAGCGGCAGGCGGCTTATCACGACGCCGGCGGCGTGCGTGGACGCGTGCCGGGGCAGGCCCTCCAATTTGCGGGCCATGGTGATAAGGCGGTTGACCTGCGGATCTTCCTCCATCCTCTCGCGCAGCTCGGCGCTTTGCTCCAGCGCCTTGCCGATGGTCATCTTCAGTTCGGTGGGGATAAGCTTGGCGATGCGGTCCACATCGCCGTAGGGCATGTTCAGCGCCCTGCCCACGTCGCGGATAACCGCCCGGGCGGCCATCGTGCCAAAGGTAATAATCTGGGCCACGTGATCGGCGCCGTATTTTCCGATGACGTAGTCGATGACTTCCTGTCGACGCTCGTAGCAAAAATCCACGTCAATGTCGGGCATCGATATGCGTTCGGGGTTTAAAAACCGTTCAAACAGCAGCTGATAGCGGATGGGATCCACTTCGGTAATGCGCAGACAATAGGCCACCAGGCTGCCGGCGGCACTGCCGCGGCCGGGGCCTACGATGATGTTCTGGCGTTTGGCGTAGTCGATAAAATCCCACACGATGAGAAAATAATCCACATAACCCATATCCCGGATGACGCCCAGCTCGTATTCCAGGCGCTGCTCCTGCTCCTTCGTGGGGGTCTGATAGCGCATGTTAAGCCCGTCATAGCACAGCTTTTTCAAATAGTCGAAATGATCCTGATTGCCGGGCACCTCGTAGTTGGGCAGGTGGATGGTGTTAAAGTCGAACTCCACATGGCAGCGCCACGCGATTTCGTGCGTGCGCGTAAGCGCATCCGGGCACCACGAAAAACGCTGCTGCATCTGCTGGGGCGTCTTTAAATAGAACTCGTCGCGCTCCATACGCATGCGGTCCGGCTCGTCTACGGTGCGCTGGGTCTGGATGCACAGCAGGATATCCTGGGCTTCGGCGTCCTCCTGTTCCACGTAGTGCACATCGTTGGTGGCCACCAGCGGGATACCCGTCTCGCGCGAGAGCTTGAAAAGCTGCGGGTTGATGCGGCGCTGATCTTCCAGGCCGTGATCCTGCACCTCTAAAAAATAGTTGTCCGGCCCGAAGATGTCGCGCATCCGAAGAGCCGCGTTTTTGGCCTCGTCGTACTGGCCGTCCACCAGGCGCCGGGCCACCTCGCCGCTTAAGCAGGCCGACAGGCAGATAAGGCCGCGGGAATACCGCCGCAGCGCGTCGTAGTCCACGCGGGGGCGGTAGTAAAAGCCGTCGACAAAGCCGGCGGATACCAGCTTGCAAAGGTTGTGGTAACCCTGCTGGTTTTCACACAGCAGTACCAGATGGTACATCTCACGGTCTTGGTTTTCCTTATCGCTCATGCTGCGCGGCGCCACATAGACCTCGCAGCCGATGATGGGATGGATACCCTGAGCCTTGGCCTCGTTATAAAAATCCACCACGCCGTACATGACGCCGTGGTCGGTGATAGCAACAGAGTCCATGCCGGCCTGCGCGCATTTTTGTATCAGAGATTTGATGCGGGCCGCGCCGTCCAGCAGACTATACTCGGTATGAACATGTAAATGGGTAAACTGCATCTTCTATCCTGCTTTGTTCTATGGTAAATATAACGGCCGGGCAACAGGCAGTCACCCCCGTTCCCCGGTATGTCGGCGTCTATAAAGGGTTACAGGTTGCCCTGTTCAATCAGCTGCGTGATGGCGGCCACCGCGTCGGCCTCGTCGTCGCCCGACGCCGCGATGTTAAAGGAATCGCCTTTTTTAAGCCGCAGAGAGAGCACGCCCATGATACTTTTGGCGTTTACGCGCTTGCTGCCCTGCTCAATCCACAGGTTGGACGAGTATCTGCCGGCGACTTGCACCAGCAACGCTGCGGGGCGGGATTGCAGGCCTTCTTCATTGCGAATGGTCAGACTTTTGCGTGTCATAAGGCAATTCGACTCCTCTCATTGGTCAGGTCCGCGGCAAAGCCGCTGTTTATTCGGCCACGTCGTTGGCCATTGCCTCAATCCGGCTTAGCCGATGGCTGACGCCGGACTTGCTGATGCCCAAAATGTCGGCCAGCTCACGCAGCGTGGCCTCGGGATGATCCAACCGCGCGTAGGCGGTGGCCTGCAGGTCGTCGTTGAGCAAGCGAAAGCGATCGTCGCGCATTAGCTTATCGATACACATGCGCTGGCGGGCTACGGCGTTGGACAGTTTTCCTAAATTGGCCGACTCGCAGTTGACTACACGGTTGACGTTGTTGCGCAGATCTTTCATGGCCCGCACATTCTCATAGTCCAGCAGCGTGGCGTGGGCGCCTGTCAGCGCCATCAGCGCGGTTATATGCTCGCCCAGCTTGAGGTAAACCACATGCTTTTCGCCGCGTTGGGCCGTCTTTGCGGCAATGCTGCAACTATCCAGCAGTGCTTTTACCGCCTCGGCGCGGGATGCGCCGTCCAGCAC